>VRUH01000043.1:30756-34872 GCA_019456185.1 Candidatus Glassbacteria bacterium
AGAGCCCAGCTTGAGCAAGGCCAGCAGGTGGACCACTTCGTGGTAGTGGGCGCTGTAGGAGGTGACCACGTAGTCGTGGCTGACAACGCCCATCCCCCTGATCCGGTAGCCGGTAAGCTGCTCGATCGATTCGGGGTTCCGGCAGAGGACATAGACTATTTTTTCCCGTTCCAGCAGCTCCAGCTTTTCCGCTGGCAGCTCCAGCAGCGCGGCCGCCTCCAGCACGAACTCGTCCAGCGCCGTAGCGGCGGCAGGATGGAACGTGGACGGGTCCTCGATCAGGATCGTAAAGAACCGGCTGTCGTGGCGCTGGAAATCCCGACTGAAATAGCGCACCGGCGTGACAAAATAGCCATCCCTGAAATAAAACGCCCGCTCTGTAGAGTACTCTCGAACGCGGAAATGCGCCACCGCCCAGCCGTCAGCCTCATCGATCACCTCCACGCTCCAGGCGGCGTCCGAAAGCTGCACCAGCCGCTTGATTTCCGGATCCAGGTCATAGCCCAGCATGAACTTGTGCCGCACTCCCTCGTACCCGATCCCGAACCGGCGGGACAGGGCCAGTTCCTCGGGATGGTGGAATACCGGCAGGCTGTCGCTGTCCTCGGCCAGGGCATGGATAAACGCTTCCGCCCGCTCGACACTCAGGGCGGTAGCCTGGGACCAGGTTAAGGTCAGAAGTAATAAAAAAGCAGCTTTCATAACAGGTCGGGCCAACCAAGGTTTTGTTTGCAAAAAATTTTGTTGGCAAAAAAATCACATCAGGCTTAACGGGTCGCGATCCAGAGTCAGCCGGCAGTTGCCTTTCGAGGGCGGCCTGGCGTTACGGGAAATCCAGGAGCCGATAGTGCCGATCGGCGCGGAGTCTTCGCTTTTCAGGATCAGATGGTACCGGTAGCGGCCGCGAAGTTTTTCCAGCGGGCAGGGCGCCGGGCCCAGAACAGTGATTTTCTCTTTTATGGACCGTTTACCTAAGTACCCCAAAAGTTGCTCCGCAGTCCGGTCGGCAAAAAATTTCACCGTCGGCTCATCGCGGCCGGAGATGATAACGTTGAGCAGGCTGACGAACGGTGGGTAACCGGCCTCCCTGCGCAGCGCCAGTTCCTGGCTGGCGAACGAGCGGTAGTCGTGGTCGACGGCGCAGCGGACAGCGGGGTGCGAGGGATTGTAGGTCTGGATCACGACCTCGCCGCCCTGCTCGCCCCGCCCGGTGCGGCCGGCCACCTGGGCCAGCAGGCCGAACGTGCGCTCGGTGGCGCGAAAATCCGGCAGGTTCATCGCGGTATCCGCGTTGACCACTCCGACCAGCAGCACGTTGGGGAAATCCAGTCCCTTGGCGATCATCTGCGTGCCGACCAGGATGTCGGTCTCGCCGCGACGGAGTCGTTCGAGAATCTCGTGATGCGACCACTTGCCGCCGGTGGTATCCATGTCCATCCTGTCGATAGTCAGCTCGCTGAAGTGCTTCTGCAGCAGGCTTTCCACCTGCTCCGTGCCCATGCCCATCATCACCAGCTGCTCCGACTCGCAGGCCGGGCATCGCTGCGCTATCCGGCTCTGGTGGTCGCAGTAATGGCAGACCAGGCGGTTCAGCCGGCGGTGGACGGTCAGGGAGATTCGGCAGTGCGGGCAGCCCACCACCTCGCCGCAGTCCTCGCAGAGCACGAACGAGTGGAAACCGCGGCGGTTCAGCAGCAGCAGGACCTGTCCTCCGCTCTCCACCGCCCAGCCGATCTCGGTCAGCAGCTTGTCGCCAACGATGTGGCTGCCGTCTTTCGCGTAGCCCCGGCGGAGATCGGAGATACTGACCTCGGGCAGCGGCAGGCCCTTGACCCGTTCGGGCAGTTCGTGAAGCGTGTAGTCGCCGTCACGGGTGCGCTGGAAACTTTCGAGGCTGGGGGTTGCCGAACCGAGTAGGACTGTCCCGCCGGCGCGCCGCATCCGCGCGATCGCCACCTCGCGGGCGTGGTAGCGCGGCGTGGTGTCCTGCTTGTAGGTGTGCTCCTGTTCCTCGTCGATTACGATCAGGCCCAGGTTGTCGAACGGGGCGAACACGGCCGAGCGCGGCCCCACAGCCACCTGGTAGTGCCCGCTGCGGATCTGGCGCCAGATATCGTAGCGCTCGCCCTCGCTCAGCCCGCTGTGCAGCACGGCCACCTGCCCGCCGAACACCGCGCGGAACCGTCCTGTTGTCTGGGGAGTGAGTGCGATTTCGGGGACCAGGATGATCGCCTGCTTGCCTTGCTTGAGCAGCGGTCGCAGCAGTTCCATGTAGACCAGGGTCTTGCCGCTGCCGGTTACGCCATGCAGGAGGTGGACGCCGTGGGAGTCCGCGCCGCGCAGGATAGTGTCGATCACTTTCAGCTGCCCGGCTGATGGCTGCGGGAGTTGATAGTCCGGAAAATCAACCGTACGGAACGGGTCGCGGGGATCGTAGACCTCGTACTTGTCCACCAGGTCCCTGGCCGCCAGCGCACCGACAACCGCGCTGCTGAAATTGAGCCGGGAGAGCAGGCTCAGCTCTACCGGTGCGTTCATTCCTTTGAGGTACTCCAGGCATTCGCGCTGACGGGGGCTGCGGGCAAGCAGCTTTTCGGCCTCCTGTGAGGTGATATTCTCAGTCGCCTTGACCATCGTCCGCGAGCGCTCGCGAGGCAGGATCGGCAGGTGGTCGGTTACCTTGACAATACCCGCGCCTGCCAGTTCGGCGAGTCCGGGACCGAGCGATTTCACCTTAAGCCGGCGGGCGAGGGCGCTCTCCAGCAGTTGACGTTCCCGCCTATCCTCGAGAAGTTGCAGGAGCTTGATCTGGAACCGGGTAAAATTATTCAGCAGGGGGATTTCATCGACCAGCATCCGCACCATCCGGTCGCCAACCCGCAGGAAAATGCCGGGAACCACCGCGCGCAGGGCCTCGCCCGGCTCACAGAGGTAGTACTCGCCGATCCAGCGGGCCAGCTCCAGGAGTTCGGACGGCACCAGCGGGCGCTCGTCGATCACGGCCGAGAGTTTCTTGAGCCGGACGCCGGCCGGCGGAACGGTTCCCGTTTCGGTGACAACTCCGGTCAGCACCCGCCGTCCCAGGCTGCCGACCACCCGGCAACCCGCGGCCAGTTCCCCCTCGAACCCGTCGGGCAGGAGGTAGGTGTACGGCCCTCCTCCGGGGATTGGATAGACCACATCGGCAGTGCGGTATTTCTGGACGGATTGTGTCATCGGTGAGGACAGCAATGGTTGAGTAAGTTCATCGTTCAACCGGAAAAAGTATCCGCGGCGGCCATGCCTGCCAGCCGGGCCAGACCCTCAAGACCAACGCGGCCTCCGGGTTGTAAATCGTCGGGGATATCCGCGCCGCTGTAAACTTCCAGCTCCGCGCCGCCGGAATCGTGGTGGACCCCGCAGACTACCGCTACCGGTATGCCTGCGATTCGCGCGCGTTTCAGCACCCCGCTGATTGCCTTGCCGCCCATGCTCTGGGAGTCGAACGAACCCTCGCCGGTAATCACGAGAGTCGCACCACGCAGGAGTTCGTCGAAATTCAAGGTGTCGAGCACGTACTCGATCCCGCTGATCAGACCGCCGCCCAGGAACGCCGCCACAGCCGCGCCCAGTCCTCCGGCGGCCCCGGCCCCCGGCATGGCGGCGAGATCGGCTCCCAGGTCCTCTTTCATGCGCAGGGCGAGATTGGCCAGCCCCGTTTCCAGAGCCTCCACCATCTCCGGGCCGGCTCCTTTCTGGGGGCCGAACACCCGCGCCGCGCCGTCCGGGCCGAGCAGCGGGTTGGTGACATCGCACAGGGCGCGAACCCGGAGGCCCTGCAGCCGGCTGTCGGCTCCGTCCGGGTCGATCCGGGCAATCTGCTCGAGCACCCGCCCGCCCTCGGTTTCGATCCGCCTGCTTTCGCTGTCGTAGAACCGCCAGCCCAGGGCACGGGCCATGCCCACGCCCCCGTCGACAGTGGCCGAACCGCCCAGGGTGACCACCAGCCCATTAACCCCGTGTTTAAGAGCGGCGGCAATCACCTGGCCCAGCCCGAACGTGCCGACCTCCCATGGATTGCGCTCGTCCGGCTGCAGCAGGCTCAGCCCCGAGCTGCGGGAGATCGGAAGAGCACAC
>VRUH01000044.1:0-32062 GCA_019456185.1 Candidatus Glassbacteria bacterium
GCCCGTGCGCTCTGATGTTTCCACCAGCCGCCAGCAATCGTCCACTGTCACCGCCGCAGGGACCTCGGTGGCCGCGTATTTCCCGGCCTCCATCGCAGCCACGCATACCGGAGTATGCAGCTCCCACGGGGTGGCGGTCATCACCGCGTCCAGGTCGTCGCGCTCCACCAGGCGACGGAAGTCCTCCGGACCGCGGGCGTACAGCTCCGGCCGCTGCCCGCCGGCCTGCTCGATCTCCCCGGCCGCCCGGTTCAGATGATCGCTGTCGATATCGCAGATCGCCGGGATTTCCACTCCGCCCACGCCCAGCATGGTGCGGATCAGGCCCGTCCCGCGGTTGCCCGTGCCCACGAACCCCAGCCGGACCGGACGGTCGAGGGGAGAGCGCAGTTGAGCTGCCTGCGGCTTGCCCACCGCGGCCAACAGCGCCGCTGTCCCCGCCGCGCCGGCGATAAACCGTCGCCGGTTGATGTTTTCCAGCTCTTTCATCAGCGTTCCTCATGTAAAAATGAACCGGGTGTGGAGGATGGCTTGAAACCCTGCCCGAGATTCTCAACAATCCTCTGGGCTCAAACATGCGCGGCCACCGGAAAACCCTTTCCCCAACCTTTTGGCGGTTACCAAGCAGGATACAGGTTCCCATCGGAGGGCCGGCTTATGCGTCGCCCGGCACAGGTAAAACACATCTCCCGCTTGCCTCGCAGGCACCCCCTTTATTACGGGGAATTTACGAGTTCTACCTTAGCAAAGTAACATCAGGTTGCAACGGGTTCCGCGCTGCCGGATTCCGGTAAGCTGCCCACCTCCAGCAGCCCCCTTCGCACGGCCTCGCGGTGGACCGGCCCCCACCAGCCGATCGGGCGGGTGCGGACGTAGTAGCGCACAAGATGGCCCATCTCGTCGTGGGGCGTCAGAAATGTCACCGGCAGATAAACCAGCATTCCCAGGCCCAGCAGGAGCCAGAATTGCTGGTACTCCAGCAGCTCGGGGATAACCCCGTAGGCCGGCAGCACCCAGACCACCAGCCAGCTCAGCGCCAGGTTGGCCAGCCAACTCGCCAGGTAGCCCCAACTGTTGAACCGCCACCAGACCACCTGCAGGATCGAGGGCAGCCACATGCCGGCGGTCATGATCCAGAGGGCGAATATCAGCCACTGGGTGATCGACTCCATCATCAGCCCGTAGAAAAACGAGCCCACCAGCAGGCAGACCGTGCTGACCCGGCCGATCCAGATCAGCCGCTGCTGGGTTGCCTTGGGGTTGAGATAGTGGTGGTAGAGGTCGCGGGTGAAATACATCGCGCCCAGGTTCAGGATCGTGCTGATACTGCTGAAATGGATCGCCAGGATCGCGGCGAAAAAACAGCCGACCATCCCTGCCGGCAGCACCTTGAACCCCATTACGAACCAGGCCATCTCGTAGTCCGCCGAGTCCTCGATATCGGGGAACAGGACGAAAAAGCCGAGAATCGCCACGGCCCAGATCGCGTTGCGGGTCAGCACCAGGGCGGTACCGGCGAAGATGCTGTAGGAGGCGTCGCGCACCGTGCGGGCGCTCTGGATCCGCTGGCTTTCGACATACCAGTCGATCGAGGTCCCCATCCCCAGGCCGCCCACCAGCGCCACGAACACCATCGTCAAAAACCAGGCCAGCGGGAAATCTCCGCTCAGAAAGCCGCTGAAATGCAGCGGGTTGAGCCGCCAGGATTCGCCCATCTCGGCCAGGCGCTCCACTATGCCACTCGGTCCGCCCACCGCCACGATCTGCCAGACCGAGACGATTATAATCAGCGCCGAGGCGATCACTCCCTGCTGAAAATCGGCCATCACCACGCCCCAGTAGCCGCTGAACAGGACATAGATCGCGCAGATCGAACTGAACAGCACCATCCCCACCCATTCAGGGTAGGCGGGAAACAGGAAATGAAATACTTTTCCCATCGCCAGCCCCACCCAGCCGAGGATGAACATGTTCATAAAAATCTGCCAGCCGGCCATCCAGCCGCGCAGCAGTTCCGCGCCCATCCCGGAAAACCGCAGACTCTGCCATTCGGCCTGGGTGTAGGCCAGGCTGCGGCGGAAAATCCGGCTGGATACAAAGGCACCGACTGCGCACCAGGCGGCGAAAAAGCTGTACCAGATCCCCGAAAGACCGAACCGGTAGACCACTCCGCCGATCCAGATCGGGGTGTCGGTGGCAGTGTGAGTGGCGTAGACACTGGTGGCCGGCAGCCACCAGGGCAGGCCGCGGCCGGCGAGGAAAAAATCGCTTTCGCTGCGGGAAGCCAGCCGGTAGAACAGCACCCCGCAGACCACCATCAGCAGGATATAAGCGATCACCCAGAACCAGTCGAGTGCGGTGAATTGAACCATCGGCAGCCTCTTTATCTTCTCGCTTTTATTGTCACCGTCTCAGCAGTCAATCCGCGTTGGCCGAGTGATCAATTCCGGGCCGGGGCGGGCGGCGCCTGCGCTTTCAAGCGCAGGCGGGCATGCGGGCGAAGCCCGCGCACGCGCGTACATGGTACGCGCGCCGCCCGCCCACTGCACTGAATCAGAAAATCCTTATTTTTTCCACTCCACAGGTTCGCACAACGCTTTCAGATTCTTTACCGGAGTGCCCGAGGGCACTTCGCAGCCGGCGGTGACCATGTACGGGTTGCCGACAATCTCGTAGGTCCGCCGCACATCCGCCCTGATCTCCTCCGCCGTGCCCGTGTAGACTCCATTGGCCGGGTCGATATTGCCGGCGATGCAGACATTTCCTCCCAGGGCCTCACGCACGGTTTTCATGTCGACCATGTGGTCCACGTCCATGATATCTATCCCCAGGCCGGCAATTCCGGGGAGAAGGTGGGTGGTGTCGCCGCAGATATGCAGCCGCACTTTAGCCCCCATCGCCCGAATAGCTCCCACCAGCTTTTTCTCCCGTGTCTGGATCATCGATTCGTACATGTCCGGCGATACCTGGCTGGCGACCGCATCGCCTATTCCGATCGTGTCCGCGCCGCTTTCCACCTGGATCCGCGCGAACTCGATCGCGACATCCACACAGATATCCATCAGTTCGCAAACCCATTCCGGATCATCGATCAGGTCCGTGAAAAAGCGGCTGACCCCGCGAAGGTCGGCGGCCTCGGCGGCGGGACCCTCCACCCAGCCCAGCACGGAGTATTGTTGTCCGTCGAGCTTGCGGTACATCCTGACCGCATCGATCCTGTCACGCATGCGCTCTGCGGTCAGGGGGTCGGGCCGGGGCAAAGTTTCCAGGTCCTTGTTATCGGACAATGGTGGTTTCGGGCAGCGCGGGACACCGTCGCGGACGTAAACTATCTCCGCGCCATAGCCTTGGGTTTCACGGTACGGATCGCTGATTGTCGATACCTGCTCGAACCCGAAATCACGGGCGCAGGCCAGGTTGGACTCCACCAGCACGTGATGGTCCGAGGCGAATGCTCCATAGTTGGAGCCGATATGCTCGGCGGCGAACTGCATCAGGATCGGCAGACGCGGCAGGAAATCCACAGGGTGGCCAGCCAGGACTGCCAGGTATCGCTCGAGAAAAGTCATCGGTCGCCGCCTCCGACAGGCAAGGTTTTCTAATGCAGCTCTTTTCCGAAACAATCGAATTGAATACTTGCGCAGGACAACCCAAGATAATATATCCAAATACCAACCGAAAGTGAGAACATGCTACCTTTACCAATCCTGTGGGAGTGAGAAAGATGGACAGGCGGGAATTTATCACGGGAACCACCCTGGGCGCCGCCAGTGGAGCGATCACCACTGCCGGGGAATCTCACGCCGCGCAGGCGGAAGCCGATTCGCCACCGGAGCGCAGGGTGCTGTTCCACTGCCACACCTTTCCTTATGCAAACGATCAGTTCCAGCGCGATCCTTCAACCGGGCTGCATCCCGGACACCCTGAACATCTGGCCGCTTTCATCGAGGGACTCGGTTTCGGGCGTGCAACCGCCATATCTCCGTTCGAGGTCCCCGAGGGACGTTGCACGAGCCGGATTGAACCTGGCCAGGACGGCCCGGGTTGGCTTAGCTCCAGCAGCCAAAAAGTCAACGACAAAATTATCCGGTTCGCCGCGCTCGATCCCGCGAAACCCGGCGAGACAGAGCGCCTGGAAAAGCTGGCCGCCGGTGGGTTTGCCGGAGTGAAATTCCACCCGGTAATCTGCCGGTTCGAGATCGACCCTGTGCGCGACAGCGAGTTTTATACCGTGCTTGAGAACCTAGGTCTACCCCTGCTGATCCACACCGGTGTGTTCGGCGCCGGGGGTTCGTGGCCGCTGGAGCATTACCATCCGCTGAAAATCGACCGGCTGGCCTGGAAATATCCCGGCATCCCGCTTATCCTGGCCCACGGCGGCGGTGCGGCGTTCTGCCGTGAGGTGCTGGGGCTGCTGCAGATGCATCCGGCAAGCTTCCTGGACCTGACCCACACACTTGATTCCAGGTACGCCTGGCATATTCCGCAAGCGGAGTTGGAGCTGATTTTCAGCCGGATCGGCACAAGAAAAGTAATCTACGGTGTCGATTTTCCATGGTACGACGAGGAGGATTACCGCCGTGACATGGCCTCCCTGGCCGAACTGGGTCTGGATAGCGAGGATTTCAACCGCCTGCTTGGAGAAAATTTCCTGGGACTGATCGAGAAAGTGTGAAACATGTAAAACCGGCTTTTCATGGATAGTTAACTTACGCCGTCTTATATTGATTACGTTATCCCAGAGCAAAAGCAGCAATTGCCCAGTTGTTTCTTCACACGAAAGGAGCTGCTTGATGAGGCTCTTTGCACCCGGTTCAACAGCGATAGTGTGTCTGGCGCTGCTGGCAGCCGCCGCATGCTCCACCGGCTCCGGCACTGTCAGGATCAGCTCCGAGACCATGAGGGACAAGATCAAGGGAGGCTGGGTCGGCCAGACTGTGGGCGTCTGTTTCGGTGGACCCACGGAATTCGGCTGGACCGGAACGTGGATCGGTGACGAGGTCCCGCTGGAATACAGCGCGGAGCAGCTTGTCAGGTATTTCAACAACGACGACCTCTACATGGACCTTGCGTTTATGGCCGTGCTCGACAGCGCCGGCCTGGATGCCTCGTCGGAGGCCCTCGCGCTGAAATTCGCCAACGCAGGATTCAGGCTCTGGCACGCCAACCAGTCGGGAAGGTGGAATATCCTGCACGGGATAATGCCTCCGGCCAGCGGATACTGGAAAAACAACCCGCACGCCGATGATATAGATTTCCAGATCGAGGCCGATTTTATCGGTATGCTGTGTCCGGCGATGCCGGCCTCGGCACTCGAAATCTGCGACCGGGTGGGGCATATCATGAACTACGGCGACGGTTATTACGGCGGTGTGTTCGTGGCGGCGATGTACTCCCACGCTTTCGTGGAAGGCGACATCTCCGTGGTGGTTGAAAAATCTCTCGAGAGCCTGCCTGTCGAAAGCGAATACTACCGGACGATCAAGGATGTGCTTACCTGGTGGCGCCAGTATCCAGGCGACTGGCAGCGCTGCTGGTTCGAGGTGCAGAAGAAATGGGCCAATGACCGCGGCTGCCCGGAGTGCGCGCTGCTGCCGGGAAATATAGACGCCAAGCTCAACGGAGCGTATATCGCTATCGGTCTGCTCTACGGCGGAGGAGATTTCGGCAGAACTCTCGATATCAGCACCCGCTGCGGCCAGGACTCCGACTGCAACCCTTCGAACGCAGCCGGGATACTCGGCACCATGATCGGGTTTTCCAATATTCCCGAGGAATGGCTCGTTGGACTCGACCAGATCGAAAACGAGAAATTCGCTTACTGCGACTACAGCCTCAACGAGGCGTACGAGGTTACCTACCGTCTGGCCGGCGAAATTGTAACCCGCGGAGGCGGCTCCGTGGGCGAAAGCACGTGGATTATCGAACGCGAAAAACCGCAACGGCCGCCGCTCGAGGTCGCTTTCGAGGGCCTGACCCCGACTGCCAGACACTCACTCACTAATTCGGGGGACAGCCTGTATACTCTGGCATTCGAGGGCCGGGCGTTCGTGGTCAACGGGTTCGTGCACTGGGAGGGCGGCGAGTGCGAGTGTGAAGTTTATGTCGACGACAAGCTGATCGAGCAGGTGACCCTGCCCAGCGACGCGCGGATCTGGCGCATCCCGCTTTTCTGGAACTATGACCTGGAACCGGGCAGCCATGAACTGGTGATCCGGCAGGTGGGCGGCGAGGGGAAAATGGTGATGAAAGAGGCGCTGATTTACGAATAAAAATGCTCTCAAAGCAGTTAAACGCGAAAGCCGCCACATCGAGTGGCGGCTTTCGCGTTTATGCACCTTTGGATTCATCCGGGCCCTTTTTCCCTTCAACTCTTTATCCGGCGGGCCGGCACGTTCTTTGCCCGTTTCTGGACGTCCGGGATTGTACAGCCGGTGTGAGATTCGCAAAGAACGTGCCGGCCCGCTCCCGCTAATCGGCCTCTACAAGCATTTCGCAGAACTCGCCCCAGTCGATCCCGTCGGCGATAATCCGGGCGGTGACAATCCGCCGTCCGTCAAGTTTTTCCCCCGACGGAGCGATTATCTTAAATCTGACCGCAGCCTCAGTCTTGCCGAAAACCTCGAGTTCGGCTGACTGCGGCTCGGCTCGCCAGCCCGGCGGCAGGCGAAATTCGATGCTGGTTTTCATCTTCCGGGCAAGGTGGTTGCGGACACGGAGTTCGGCATCGAGAGTACCATCGGCGCTCAAGCTTCCTGAATAGGGATAGAAGCAGAACCGGTTGGGATCGAACCCCAGGTTGGGGTCCTCATGGGGCAGCACCTTTTCCACCCGCGCCCGGCGGAGGCGGATCGAGTCGAGATTGGTCTGGTAGGTCAGCATGTTTCCCTCGCGCGGGCCGCTGTGGGCGAACAGCATCAGTTCGGGATCGAACTCCACCATCCGCTCCATCGCTTTTTCGTATCCGCGCCCCTGGTCCAGATTGTAGTAGTTGAAAAAGGTGCTGATCCCGTGGAGCTTCAAATTGCGCCGGCCCATCGTCTGGTCGCCGAGGGCATAGCAGTCAGTATCGCCCATGAACATCACCTTGCGGCCGTCCACCTCGCCGTACATCGCCTGATGGTACATCGTCTGCCCGGGGAAATGGATGATCCGAAACGTATACGGCCCCCAGCTGATAACCTCGTTATCGTGCAGGACCCTGTCGGCGGGAATTTGTTCGGGGGCGATACAGCACAAGTTGTAGCGCGAGGGATGGGCCAGCAGGTCGGCCATGTTGTCGAATACCCAATACTGCGCACCCAGCTTCTTGAGCACGGGGAATCCGCGGAGATGGTCTTCGTGGAAATGGCTCGGGATCGCCACCTCGACCCGCTCGATATCCAGTGCTTTGAGAATCGTGTCGATCCGCGAGGGACCCCAGCGGGAGTTCTCTTCCGGCACCGAATAATAGTCGTAGAACAGCGCCCCGCCCTGGCCGTCAAGCAGCACATAACCGGTGGGGCGGACATGGTAGAGGTGTTCGGAGACCTGCCGGATCAACTGCGGTACGCGCCTCGATGGCGGAGCGACCTCGTCCTCGGCCTCGCCCTCTGGAGAGAACTCGTAAAGCTGGTGCATATTCTCTTTCAGCAGGGCCACCGCCGCGGGAGGATCGCCGATCGGCACGCCATGGGAGGGCAGCAGCATATCCGCTCCCCATTCCAGTACTTTGTCCAGACCCGCCAGGGTTTTCCTGACCCCCTCGAACCCGCCGTCCCAGTAGTGATGGTCGAAATGGAACAGGTTCCAAACCTTGCCGGGGGAATGAATCATATCGCCGGTGAACGCGATTTTTTTGCCGCTGCTGCCGCCGATCTCGGCCAGCCAGGCGGTGTGGTCCACACTGTGGCCGGGAGTGGCCAGCGCGGTCAGCGTGATCCCCCGCCACTCCAGCGATTCACCGTCGGCCAGCACCCTGTGCACAGGTATCGGCCGGGCGGGCTTGAACGAGTCGGGCTTGAACTGGTAACGGATATAAAGCTGGAACTGGTTCCAGAATCCGGCTGGATCGCGGTAGAACCGCTCTCCCTCGTCCAAAACCGCCACCCGCGCACCCATTTCCGCAAGCCTGGGAGTAGCGGCGCACTGGTCGCGGTGGGCGTGGGTATGGACCACCCACTCTACATTTTTCACGCCCAGCGCATCGAGCTGACCGATCACGTCGCCCTCGCCGCTGTCGATCAGCAGCGCCGCAGCGCCGCGCACGATCGCGTACACGTTGCACGAGCCGCCGACCAGGTAGACTCCCCCGGCCACCTGCTCAGGCGCTTTGGCAGACGCTCCGGCAGCAGCGCAGAGCAGCGCGAGCGCACACTGGATAACAAGCTTGGCAAGCCTCATTCATTCTCCTTCGGCCGGGACAGCCTCATTATTTCGCCCGCTCGATCAGTTCCGCGGCGCGGGCTTTAGCCTGCTCGTAGCGTTGCGGGTCGCGGCTGAACGTATCGGCGCTGATCACCAGGTCCATGCACAGCTTTTCCGCTTCGTCGTCCATGCCGAGTTCCTTGAGCAGGTAAAGGTACTCCACGTCCTGCATGCCCTTGCGCAGCTGTTCGAACCGGATCGAGCTGACCGGCCCGGCCACGTTGCTCTGCCCGCAGAACCTTGCTATCTCCTCGCCCGGATACACCAGGCTGCCCTCGCCTGCCAGCGGAGCGTTGCACTCGGAGCGTTTCCAGGTGACAGCATCGCGCCACGGGCTGACCACCTCGGGCCAGAAATTGACCGCCCAGTAGAGCATTCCCGCCAGGCGGTAGCGGTAAGTTATCCAGGCCACCGCGCGGGGGTCGATCCCCGGCTCGTCGATAAAGTAATTGGCCATCGGCCAGGTCTGGTCGCAGGAAATATACCAGACAGCTTTCTGACCCATGCCGGTTACCCGGATCAACTCCTCGCGGTTGCTTTCAAGGGACTTGCCGTGCACTACCCAGTCGTTGGCTACCTGAGCCAGACTGGGCCACTCGGGTCTCGATGGCAGCGGCTGCTCGGTAACCTGGAAATTGATCTCCGGGTCCACCTCCTTGATCAGCCTGCCCCAGCGGATCAGCTCTTTGTATTCGTCCAGCGTATTCGGTTCGTCTACCGGCGCGAAAAAGCTAACTTTGCTCTGCCAGCCGTTCTGCTTGTAGTGCTCCCAGATCCCGCCGACCCAGTCCCTGACCTTGCGCTTGAACTCCGGGGTAAATTTCTCCTCCTCGCCGAGCGAGCGTTCCATCTCGCGCGGCAGCGCGGGAAAGGTTACCCGGCGGTAGGCCTCCTGGGCGAGAAAATGCTTTTCCCAATGCAGATTGGGCCAGCTCAGTTCCAGCCGGTCGCCCTTGTCCTCGTACTCCGGCTGGATCAGCGGGTTGAACCAGGGCTGGATCCCGCGTTCGAGCATGAAATCGAAATATTTGGCCAGCATGTCATCGAGGCTGACCCCGCCCAGGTTGTCTTCATCGTAGTAGCTGCCCAGCCAGCTCCTGCTGCAGTTGAACATCGCGTACTGGTGCTGGCGCGCGGGCAGGTCGAAACCGTGGACCTTTAACTTTAGCGGGAATGCCGCCAGCTCTCCCTCGCTGTCGCTGACCGACACCCGGCCCCCGTAGGTCCCGGCGGCCAATCCGCGCGGAATGGCGATCTCGAACCAGAATGTCTGGTTGTAGGTGTTCTGCCAGCGGTAGGGCTCGATATGCACCGGTTTATCTAACAGCACCAGCGGATCGGGGTACCAGCCGGCCCGGCCGGCCTCGGTGCTGGGGGCGTAGACTTTCACCAGCGGGCAGAGGAACTCGATCGTCCGGCTGTCGGCAACCGTACCGCCGGGTCCGGTCAGCTCGCCCAATTTCGCGGTCACTCCCTCCAGGGTATCGTCGACCACCTGGACCACCACCTGGAAGAATACGCTTTCACCTCCGGCTCCGGCGACGGTGATCACTCCGCTGGACGGATCGAACACGTGGCTCCGGCTGTCAATCTCGGTCTGGATTCTGGTCACCTTGGCCTCGGCCGGCTGCGGGATGACACGGACACCGGCATGAAGCGTTACCGTGGCGACGGCAAGAGCCGGCAGCAGTAAGAAAAACTGGGTGCGCATGGGGAACTCCTCGGCTGACTTTGTGGAACCGCGGACAGTGAAAGAGTGCTTAATTCGGCGGCCGGCAATTCATTGTTCCTTTCCCCGGCGGGCAGAAAGCTTTAACTTTCTGCGGTCTGAACCACTATAACACGCCAGGTTGCGAGTTACAACATTCTGGCTCCGCCGAGGGGGGACGATACCATGCAGGAGCGCAAGCTGTCTCGCCATTTCGCTGTTTTCGCCGTATCCCTGCTGGTATCACTGTCCGCCTGCGGCGGCGGCGTACCGCAGCCACAGGCTGCGGCCGAAAGTCCCTCGCCGGACTGGGTGAGCATGGGACCCGGCGGCGGCGGCAGCACGTTCTTCCCCACGTTCCACCCCACCGACCCCGAGCGGATCGCGATCCGCTGCGACATGACCGGCTGCTACCTCACGGACAACGGTGGCGAGAGCTGGGAGATGTACAATCTCCCCGGCGGGGTGGGCGCGTTCGCATTCGATCCCTCCAATACCACGACTGTCTACGTTGGCGCGGCCGGTCTGCACCGCACTGTCGATTACGGCGAATCCTGGGAGCTGCTCTTTCCCCTGCCCGCCGACACCCTGGGCCGCGGCTACGAAGATGACCATGCGGATTTCGACTGGGTTGTGCGCGAGGGAGCGAGCTACCCGGCCGACGCCTCGCGGATCAGCGCGATCCTAATCGACCCGGCTGACCCGGCCACGATTTATCTCGGCCTGACGCGCGGAAGCGGCAGTTCGGTGTTCGTCAGCCGCGACAGCGGCGCGGGCTGGAGCGAACTCACTGGGCTGAAAGCCGCTGTCCTGGGTCTCTACGCCGGCCCGCGGGAAATAGATAAGCTCTATGCGTTCACCCCGGTCTCGCTGGCTGTGATCGATCCGGCCAGCGGTGAAACAGATGAGATGGACCTGCCCGAAGAGATGGCGCCGGTTGAGAGCGCCTCCGGCGGAGTGGACCCGGAGAGCGGGACCATGCGGTTCTATGCGGTTGTCACTCCCCGCGGCGGCGGCCCGGGAGGAGTGGGCGGCAACGAGGTCAGTCCCGGCGGGATATTCATCTCCCACGACGCCGGTGCGAGCTGGCGCGAAGTGTCCGCAACGTTGAGCGGCATGGCTTCCGTGCCGGAGAACCAGGTGCGGCCCTCGTTCGCCTGGGTCTCCACCGGACTGCGCGACAGCCGCACGGCCTACCTGGTCTGCGCCCGGTACATGGACACTAACCCCCGCGGCAACGTGGGCCACTGGTACGGGATATTCAAGACCACCGACGCGGGCGAAAGCTGGGCCTGGGTGCAGAAAGCCGGCGGCGGCAGCAGCGACTACACAGTGCGCGACGGTTACAAGGCGGAAAATGTCGACGACTCCTGGGTGCGCGAGGCGTTCGCCGGGGAATATGTCCGGGCGATCTGCACCGGCGTGTTTCCCTCCGATCCCTCGATTGCGGCGTTCACCGACTGGTACCGCGTGATGAAAACCACCGACGGCGGCTGCAACTGGCAGGCGCTCTACAGCGAGACCCTGCCCGACGGTTCGATCCGCAGCCGGGGGATGGATGTCACCACGATCTACGGCGTCCATTTCGACCCGTTCGACCCGGCGCATATCGCGGTCAGCTACACCGATATCGCCTACTGGCACAGTTTCGACAGCGGGAGAAGCTGGCGCCGTTCGGTCGAGGGCGTGCCCCCGCGCTGGGACAACACCTGCTACTGGATGGAGTTCGACCCGGCGGTGCGGGGCCGGGTGTGGTCTGCCTGGTCGAGCTGGCACGATATCCCCAAGCTGAAGATGATCCGCTCGCCGCGCTGGAAGCGTTCCGCTCTCGGCGGAATCTGCGTATCCGGCGACGGCGGACGGAGTTGGGAGGTCTCCAGCGAGGGCCTGCCGCAGGCCCCTGTCACCTGGGTGGTGATGGATCCGAAATCTCCGGCCGGCAACCGTACTCTCTACGCCGCGGTCTACGGCCGGGGCGTGTATAAATCCAGCGACGACGCTAAGAGTTGGAGCGAGGCCAGCGAGGGGATCGGCGAAAACCGCAATGCGTTCGAGCTTACCCTGGACGCCGACGGCGCGCTGTGGCTGGTGGTTACGTTCGATGTCAAGTTCAGCGAGCCGCGCGAGCTGCTGAGCGGCGCGCTCTACCGCTCGGACGACGGCGCTGGGAGCTGGCGTAAAGTCGAGCTGCCCGCCGGGGTAAATTTCCCCAACTCGCTCGAATCCGACCCGCTCGACCCCAACCGTCTCTACCTGGCCTGCTGGGCCAGCGTAAATCGCAATGATTTCCGCGGCGGCCCCGGCGTAATCAAATCCGAGGGCGGGGTGCTGGCCAGTACGGACAACGGTAAAACGTGGACGCAGCTTTACCGCCCTGACGCGTACGTGTATGCCGTCGCCGCCGACCCCCGCAAGGCCGGGCGGCTATACCTGAACACGTTCATGCACCACGCTGCGTTCAGCGCCGATTACGGCGCGAGCTGGCAGCGGATGGCCGGCTACGATTTTCACTGGGGCCACCGGGTTGTCCCCGACCCTCACTCAGCGGATAAGGTGTACCTGACCACGTTCGGAGGCAGTTTCCTCTACGGCACGCCGGTAGCGGCGCAATAATCGGGCATATTACGCGGATATTGCAGGGGCGACGCACGCGTCGCCCTTTTTTCTCAACAAATCCCCCTTTTCGACAAAACGTCTCTTGCGCTTACAGGTATTGGGAAAGCTGTCGGGGTGAACCTTGCGGTCGCCCGCATCTGAAATAATTAATAATAAATCCTAACGGCCTGCCGGTTCGTTATAATCAGTGAGGCCCATCCATGGCACGACGGATGGGCCTCTGTTTATTTTAGCGATAATTAATTATCATTTTACTATGCACGTGATTAAGGTATTATTATCCCGAGTATATAACGCCTTCCCTGCTGATGGCGCTAATCAAGTCAGTATAGAGGACCGCCAAAAAAAAGATTATAAATTCCCCTCAATCTCCCTTTTAGAAAAGGGGAGGCCGCTTCACCCCTTTGGCAAAGGGGGGCCAGGGGGGATTTCAGCTTTATCCGATCAAACCATTACCGGAAGCGTCGATTTATTCCATCTACTTCCGGGACACAACACTAGCTAGCAGGCAGGCATACACCACAACCGGAGCATCAGATGGCAGACAACGTACTCGTAATGGAGGATGTGACTAAGAGTTTCGGCGGCAATACCGCCGTCGACTCGCTCTCAGCTTCATTCCCCAGGGGTTGCATCTATGGTTTCCTGGGCCCCAACGGGGCGGGCAAGACCACCGCGATCCGGATGGTGATGGACATCCTCCGTCCCGACAGCGGACGGATTGAGCTGCTGGGCGGCACCGCCCCCGGCCAGGGCAAGGACCGGATCGGCTACCTGCCCGAGGAGCGCGGGATGTACCGTAAGATGAAAGCCGCCGATTTCCTCATCTTTATCGGCCGGCTCAAGGGCATGAGCCCCTCGGACGCCAGCCGGTCGGCAGCTCGATGGCTGGCCGCGCTGGACCTCGATTCACGCGCGGGCAGCAAGATCGAGGAATACTCGCGGGGGATGCAGCAGAAACTCCAGTTCGCCACCACCGTGATCAACGAACCGGAGCTGCTGATCCTCGATGAGCCGTTCAGCGGGCTCGACCCGATCAACCTGGAGGTGGTCAAACAGCAGATGCTCGATCTTCGCACCTCCGGAACAACAATCATCTTCAGCACCCACATGATGGAGCACGCCGAAAAGCTCTGCGACCGGATCCTGTTGATCAACAAGGGGCGCAAGGTGATCGACGGAACGATGGAGCAAATCCGCAGCCGTGGCGCAGAAAATGTCCTGCTGATCGAGACCGCAGCGGATGAGAACTCAGTGGCAGCGATGGACGGCGTACAGAGCGCCGTGCGCGAGCAGGGCCTGCTGACAGTGACCATGAGCGATGGCGGCAGTCACCGGGAGTTCCTGCGGCGGCTGCTTGAACTCGCCGATGTCCGCTCCTTCAGGGTGCGGACCCCCTCGCTGCACGAAACGTTTGTATCCCTGGTTTCCGGCAAAGGAGAGTCCGATGCTGAATAAAACACTACAGATCTCCCGCCGGGAATACCTCGAAACAGTCAAAACCAAGGCGTTCATTATCGGTGTGCTGGCCCTGCCCGTGATTATGATTATCCTGATGGTCGTCGGGGGCAAAATGCAGGAGAAGGCGTTCACTGGTCCCCGCGAGGACCGTCACCTGGCCGTGCTGAACCACGAGGAATCCATCGATCAAACCCTCCGGCAGATGTTCGGGGAATACAACAGCGACAATCCCGGACGCAAACTGGTTCCCCATTATCAGGAGATGAGCGAGAAAGAGGGCAAGCAGGCCGTGCGCTCTGAAGAGTTCGATGCACTGTTGGTCGTGGATGAAAACACTATCAGCGGTGACGGTCACGCACGGATGTTCAGCCTGCCCTCCTCGGATGTGACTCTTCAGCCAACCGTGCGCAGAATAATCAACAAAGCGGTTTCCACGGTGCGTTATCATCAAAACGGCCTCAGCCCGGAGTTGATCAACGAGCTCTCGCGCGGCGTGTGGCTGGAAGATATCCAGCTCAGCGACGAGGGCGAGGGGAAAATCAACAGGATGGCCGGGATGTTTCTGCCGTTCATTTTCCTGATGCTGATCTTTTTCGGGATCATGACTTCCAGCCAGGGCCTGCTAAACAGCATTATCGAGGAAAAAAACGACCGGGTGATCGAGGTGCTGCTGGCCGCTGTCAGTCCGTTGGAGATGATGGCGGGCAAGATTCTGGGCCAGTCGGCTATCGGCCTTACGCTGGTGGCGCTCTACGCAGTCGGCGGTGCTGTGGCCGCCTCGTTCAGCGGTTTCGGCTCGGTGCTGTCCACTATCGGGCCGGATAAGATCGCGGTCTTGGTCCTGAACATGCTGCTGGGCTTCCTGCTGTTCAACTCCATGTTCGCGGCCGTGGGCAGCTCGGTCAACTCGATCAAGGAAGCCCAGAATTTCATCACCCCGCTGATGCTCGTAATCGTGGTGCCGATGATGTTCTGGACCGCGATCGTCCAGCAGCCCCACGGGACGCTGGCAGTGGTCACGTCATTGCTGCCGCCGATATCTCCGCTGGTGATGATCATGCGTGTGGCCGCCCTGCCCGCCGTACCCTGGCTGCAGGTTATCCTCTCCCTGCTGATTCTGACCGTGGCCGTGGCCGCGGTGGTCTGGGCCGCCGCGCGCATTTTCCGCGTGGGCATCCTGATGTACGGCAAGGCGCCCTCGCTGGCCGAGATTTTCCGCTGGGTGCGCGAGTCTTGACCTGTCCGGTTCATTTTGATTCAAAGCCTGTTAACTGCTATAATACATGCAGGGACACGGCATACCGTGTCCCTGCCTTGTTATTGGTCTTTATTCATTAGCTGAACAGGAACCGGACATGCCACACGATAAAAATCCCAGTCTGGCCTGGGGCATAATCACCGCCGGCAAGATCGCCCGCAAATTCTGCAGCGGCGTGCTCCGCTCCCGGACCGGTTCGGTGGCCGCGGTGGCCGCCCGCGATCTCGACCGCGCCGAAGCTTTCGCCGGGGAGTTCGGAATCCCGCAATATTTCGCTTCTTACCAGGCCCTGATCGAGGAGCCCTCGGTGCAGGCGGTGTATATCGGCACGCCCCACCCCATGCACGCCGAGTGGGCGATTGCGGCCGCGAACGCGGGTAAGCACGTGCTGTGCGAGAAACCGATCGGGATGAACAGCGCCGAGGCCGGCCGGATAGTCGATGCGGCGCGCGAGGCCGGGGTGTTCCTGATGGAGGCGTTCATGTACCGCTGCCATCCCCAGACCGCCCGGCTGGTTGAGCTGGTGCGCGAGGGCCGGGTGGGCGAACTGCGCGCAGTCCGGGCCACGTTCAGCTACAAGGGTACTTATGACCTGAAGAGCCTCAAGCTCGACAAAAAACTCGGCGGCGGCGGGATTCTCGATGTCGGCTGCTATCCGGTCAGCATGACCCGCCTGCTGGTGGGGGCCGCCCACGGCAGTGATTTCGAGCAGCCGGTGGCAATCGAGGCGATGGCCTGTCTGGGCGGCGAGAGCATGGTGGACGAGTACGCCACGGCAATCCTGCGGTTCGACGGCGGGGTGCTGGCCCAGCTGGCCTGCGGCGTGCAGCTTGCGATGGACAACACCGTGACGGTGTTCGGCAGCGAGGGCCGGCTGGAGGTGCTCTCGCCATGGTTCTGCAGTGGTATCGAGGGCGGCTCGGCCAGTATCCTGGTTAAAAATACACTGGGCGAACTGGAAGAGGAAATAGTCACCTCCACCGCAGACTGGTTATATGCCATCGAGGCCGATACGGTGGCCCGCAATCTCGACCGCCGCCAGGCCCCGCCGCCGGCCATGACCTGGGACGACACCTTGGGCAACATGGAAGTCCTGGACCGCTGGCTGGAATCAGCCGGAATGAGCTACGACTAAAAAATATGACCCCGAGACGGCACTTATTGTTGCTCTACGCGTATGATTAAAAGCGAGATGGCTCGAGTCGCGGCTGTCGATTGATAATGTATCCCAATTTCAATAACAGTTGAATATCAACTGAAATTTTGATAGTATTACCACGGCTAAGGCGGCAACACTCTTACGATTTATCACTGGAACCTTGTGTAGCAAGCAATGACCGTGAACAAAAATTTCCTTCGGCTTGCGCTGGCTTTCCTGCTGACATTCGTGGTATCGCCGCGGCTGCGGGCGGCGGAGGTGGACTTTTCCTTCCTGACCACCCTGGGTTATACCACCTTTGACCGGGAAAGCAGGATCAACACGAACTTCCGCGGCGACGACCCGTTTAACCCGGTCCGGATTACCGCGTTCGCCGAAAGCTGGATCCACCCCCGCCTGGGGATATTTCTCGAATTCCTCTGGGATCAGGGCGAGTCCCACACCGGCACGGACACAAGGCCCCGTGTCAACGGCGCCTATGCGGTCGCCAGGCCGTGGGACTCCGACAGGCTGCTGTTCAAGCTGGGTCTGATACCAACGAATTTCGGCACCTGGGGCCCCCGGACGTATTCCGATGTAAACCCGCTGGTGGGTATCCCGCTGATGTACCATTACCGGACGCCGGCCAGCAGCAGGGAGCTGCCGGCAACCTACGATGAGCTCCGCGACCGCGCCGGCGCCAGGGGCCTGCCGATTCTCTACGACTCCTGCTGGCCGTTTGGAATCACCGCGTTCGGTTTCGCCGGTGATCTTGAGTACTACCTGATGCTGACCAAGGAAAGCCCCTCCAGTCCGCGTTCCAATACCAGCAAGGGCGGCAATCTGGCCGGACACCTGGCCTGGAACCCGTCGCCGGCTTTCACTCTGGGCGGCTCGTTCTCGGTGGGAAGGTATCTGCCGGGGGATGTCGCCAACCTGCCGGCCGGGACAGAAACTCACGACGTCCTGCAGAAAATTGTCGGCATGGACCTGCGCTACAGCCGCGGCTGGACCGAGATTCACAGCGAGCTGATCCGCAACTGGTGGGAAAACCCGCTGCTCGGCGAGGACATGCCCTGCACCTCGGGCTACCTGGAACTCAAGCAGAAACTCTCGGCAGGCTTGTATTTCGCCGCCAGGTACGACCGTATCGTCTATGACGAATTCAGCGACAGTTCCGGCGGAAAATTCACCTGGGGCGATAACCTCACCCGTTTCGAGACCGGGGCGGCATATAATTTTGCCCGCGGAATCTTGCTCAAGCTGGTCTGGCAGCATAATAATTACGAAGACAGCGGCGAGAATGTCGATCTGCTGAACACCCAACTCGTGCTCACTTTCTGACCGGGCGATACCCGTGCGCCTCTTGAAGCTGAACCATGTTCTGAGCGCAGTCCTGCTGGCCGCCCTCCCGGCTCTTTGCGCCACTGTCGAGGGCAAGGTTACCGTGCCGGTTGTGTCCGAATCACCTGCCGGAGCGGGCGGCGGGTATTCTCGCGGTGTTTACCGTCCCAGCGCAAAATCATCGGCTGGACAAGAGACCGGCAAGCCGGGCGAAGCATTATCCTTCATCATTGTCTGGGCGGAGCCGCTCGGAAAACCGGCTCAGTTCAAGGCCCCGGCCAAAAACCCCGCGATGATCCAGCGGAACAAAACGTTTGTCCCCCATGTGCTCCCCGTGCAGAGCGGCACAACCGTCGATTTTCCCAACCTCGACCCCCTCTACCACAACGTTTTCAGCTACTCCAGGGCCAGGCGGTTCGACCTGGGACTATATGAGCAAGGCAAGAGCAAATCGGTCACCTTCGACCAGCCCGGGATTATCGATGTGTTCTGCGAAATCCACGAGAGCATGCATGCCTACGTGCTCGTGCTCGAGACTCCCTGGTTCACCCGCGCCTCAGCCGATGGGATGTACAGCCTGGAGCTGCCTGCCGGCGACTACAGGATTTGCACCTGGATTCCCAGCCGTCACTGCGAACCAGTCGAGATAAAGCTTATCCAGTCCTCCCGGGAGCAGGTCGATTTCTCGTTTTGATTCAACCGCCCGTCCTCTGTTTCCGCACGAAGATATACCTGACCCGTTTGACACTCCCGTAAAGCGGGTGCTATAATTTCTCTGAACTCCTTTCAGGGAGCCGGACCGCGTGTTCAACAAGCTTCGCTACAGGATTGCAGCCTATTTCGCGGCGCTGATGCTGGTGGTGATGGCGCTGGTGCTGGTGGTGGTCAACGTGCTGATCAGCACGCACACCAACAGCGTTATCGAGTTGCGCTTCAAGGAAGCCAGCGACCTGTTCGAGCAGCAGTTAAAGAGCGAAACCAGGCGGCTCACCACTTTCGGGCAGGTTATCAGCCGCGCGCCCAGGCTGCTCGCCGCCGCCGCCACCGGCGACCACCAGACTGTTCTCGACCTGAGCCAGACCCTGCAGAGCCAGGTGGAAAGCGAACTGTTCACCGTCGTGGACGAAACCGGCCTGGTTCTGGCCAGGGTGCATGAACCGGATCGCTGGGGAGATGACGTCACCGGGGACCCGATGATCGCCGATGCGCTGGTCGGGTTTGCCCGGGCAGGGCTCGTGGTCGATTCCGGCAAGCTCTACCAGGTGGCCGCCGTTCCGATGGTCAGCGGGGGACAGCGTATCTCGGGAGCGCTGAAACTGGGCCTGGAAATCGACGACGAGTTCGCCGGGCTGATGAAAAACCTGACCGGCACCGATATCACTTTCCAAATCGATAACCGGGTTGTCGCCAGCAGCCTGCCGGCGGCCGAAAGGGCGCACTTCGGCGATTATATCGCCAACGAGTCCTCCAGCAGGAACGCAGCGGAAGACGACCGGGGCGCTGCGGCCTCGTTCGATGTCGCCCTGGAAGGCGAACGCTACCGCTGCGCTGTTGTCGATCTGCCGCTGGAGGGCGCCCGCTACGTGATCCAGCGCTCGATCGACCGGGAAAAGGGTTTCCTGCTCCAGATGCAGTGGCTCCTGGTGATTGTCGGCTTGATCGCGCTTATTACGGTCAGCGTGGTCAGTGTCCTGCTGGCCCGGACTATCGCCCGGCCGGTCAGCCAGCTGGCCGAGATGAGTTCCAGGGTCGCGGCCGGAGAGCTGGACGTCCGCTTTGTGCCCGCCACCAATGATGAGATAGGTGCGCTGGCCCGCAGTTTCAACCACATGACCGACCGCCTGCGCGAATACCTCGAGGAGCTGGAAAACCATCGCCGCAACCTGGAACGCAAGGTCGAGGAACGCACCGCCGAACTGGCGAGCGCCAACCAGCAGCTCGAAATCCGCAACATCAGGCTCAGCGAACTGAGCGAGCTGTCCCTGGCCACTTACGAGGACCACGACATTCTGTTCAATACGATCACCGAGCGGGCACGCACCCTGCTGGGCGCCGAGGTGGCCGTGCTGGGCCGGCTGAGCGAAACCGGCAGCCAGTTCCTGGCCGCCAGCGGAATCGCCCGCGAAGAGCTCGAGGAGGAAAGCTGCCTGGGACAACTCAGGAAAATTTACGAACAGCAGCCTGAACAGGAAATCCTGATCAGTTCTCTCGATCCTTCTTCGGAAGACGGTGCCGGGGGGGACGTGAAGTTCGATTACCGCAGTTACGTGCGCGTCTCGATCATCGTCAACGACGAGCGCTGGACCTCGCTCTGCCTGCTCAGCCGCCGGGACGATGCATTCTCCGGCCAGGATATCGAGGTCCTGGGTATCCTCCGCCGGATACTCTCCACCGAAATCGAACGCTCGGAGTGGGAGCGCCAGATCCTGGCCTACGCCGCCGAAGTGGAAAAAGCCAACAAAGCCAAGAGCGAGTTCCTGGCCAACATGAGCCACGAACTGCGCACCCCGATGAATGCCATTATCGGCTTCAGCGAACTGATGGACGGCGGGGCGCCGGGTGAGCTGAACGACAAGCAGAAACGCTATATCTCCAACATCCGCTCCAGCGGCAAGCACCTGCTGGGGCTGATCAACGAGATTCTCGACCTCTCGAAAGTGGAGGCCGGCGTGCTTGACCTCAACCCGGAACGATTTATCATATCCGATGCGCTGGCCAACGTGGAATCCCTGATCCGCGGCTATGCATCAAAGAAACAACTCAAAATTACGTTCAAGACCGGAGAAGGGCTGAAGACCCTGTACGGAGACCAGACGAGGTTCAAGCAGATTCTCTACAACATCCTCTCCAACGCGGTCAAGTTCACCCCCGAGGGCGGCAGGGTTGAATTGAACGCCTCCCTGCTGGAAAACCCGGCCAAGCTGGAGCAGACCAGCCGGTTGCCCGCCGGACAATACCTGCTGGTATCGGTCAAGGACAACGGCGTCGGGATCGCCCCCGAAGACCACGATAAAGTCTGGGGAGAGTTCCGTCAGGTCGACAGCAGTTACGCCCGTAAGCAGGAGGGCACGGGCCTGGGTATGGCGCTGACCCGCAGGCTGGTCGAGATGCAGGGCGGCCGGATCTGGTTCGAGAGCGAGGAGGGCAGGGACACCACGTTTTATTTCACCTTCCCGCTCGATGGCACCGAGGCGCTCCGGGACCTCTCCACCGAACAGAACACAACTGATTAAAGGACGGGAAGATGGCAGACAGGGACGAGCTGGCGAGTGGTCTGATTCTGGTGGTCGACGACCAGCCGCTGAATGTCGAGCTGCTGGAAGCGGACTTGAGCGAGTACGGCTACGAGGTACTCAGTGCATACGACGGCAAATCGGCGCTGAAAAAGGTTGAAAGCAGACAGCCTGACCTGATACTGCTGGACGTGATGATGCCCGGAATGGACGGATTCGAGGTCTGCCGCCGGCTCAAGAGCGACCCGGAAACCATGCTGATCCCGATCGTGATGGTCACCGCGCTGTCGGAAAAATCGGACCGGATCAAGGGTATCGAGGCCGGCGTTGACGACTTCCTGACCAAACCCTACGACCGCCAGGAGCTCCAGGCACGGGTCAAGAGCCTGCTGCGGGTCAAGCTCTACACCGACGAGCTGGAGCGGGCCGAGGCGGTGATCAGCTCGCTGGCCCTTTCGGTGGAAGCCAAGGACTCCTACACCGAGGACCACTGTGGCCGCCTCAGCCGCTACAGTGTCAAAGTGGGCGGCATGTTCAATTTGCCCCATGAGCAGCTCAGGGCGCTTCGCCTCGGCGGCATTCTCCACGATGTCGGCAAGATCGGGATCCCCGACGCGATCCTGCAAAAGAAGGGCAAGCTCACTGACGAGGAATTCGCGACCATGCGGGAGCATCCCATGATCGGCTTCAATATCTGCAAACCCCTGCGCTCGCTTCGCCATGTCCTGCCCATTATCCGCCACCATCACGAGCGGCTCGACGGCAGCGGGTATCCCGACGGGCTCAAGGGCGAGAAAATCCCGCTCACCGCCCGGATCCTGACCGTGGTGGACGTCTACGACGCCCTGCGTACCGAGCGGCCCTACAAACCGGCCTATGACAAGGAAAAGACCCTGGCTATCCTGGACGAGGAAACCGGAAAAGGCTGGTACGACCCCGAAGTGTTGAGCAAGTTCAAGAAAATCGAACTGGAGGAACAGTGAGCGACTCTCCGCCCGTTGCCCTCGTTGTCGAGGACAACGAAATGAATATGGAGCTTATCCGCGACGTGCTCGAGTTGGCCGGGTTCGAGCTGCTGTGCGCCATCGAGGCCGCCTCCGCACTCGAAATCGCCGCCGAGCGCCTGCCGGACGTGATCCTGATGGATTTCCAGCTGCCCGGCATGAACGGTCTCGAAGCCACCCGCCGCCTCAAGGCCAACCCGGTAACTGCCGGGATCCCGGTGGTGGCGGTTACCAGCCACGCGATGAAGGGAGAGCGTGAAGCGGCCACCGAGGCGGGCTGCGCGGCCTATTTCCCCAAGCCGCTGGATGTCACCACGTTCGCCGCCGAAGTGAAAAAGCTGCTGGTTTGACTCCGCTTCCGATGTGGGGAACGACCGCCGGAGCTTGGAGATTAACTACCGGACCCGCTCCGCTGTGCCATCAAGGCGGGGCCTCTGGTTTCCTTCCACCGGCGTTCAGCTTATCGCTGACATTCTTAATGTGAGGAAAAATCCGGAACATTCGGAAGTGACTGCGGTAATAATTGGCGCGGTTTGCGGATTCCCGCCAGCTGGAGCCGCATCTGGCTTCGGGCTGCAGAAAGCCTTGCAAGATAATTGCTGTCCATGCAAGTAATCATACCGTTATTACTTTTTGCGCGGACCCCGGCGGATCGGCCGCCCTCCCGCGAACAATCTAGCCTGCGCCACTCCGGCGCCGGAGATTTGACCAGGTTTCTCCCAAGGGAGCTCCCCATGAATCGCATTCTCTGTCTGGTCATGCTGTCAGCCTGCTGCTCCGTTCTGCATGCCGCCAATACCGGCATCGTCCGCGGGACCGTTCTTGACGAGGCTGGCGAACCGCTGACCGGCGCCCAGATCACTATCCGCCAGACCAGACTGGGTGCGGTATCCACCGAAACGGGCAAGTTCGAGATCAGGCAGGCTCCCACCGGCTACCGTCAGGTGATAGCCGCGATGACCGGTTACCGCTCCAGCTTTAAAACGGTCTATATCAACGCGGACAGCGTTACCGTGGTTGATTTCGAGCTGGTAGAAGTGGTGATCCCGATGCCCGGGATCGAGGTCAGGGACACCATGCCGCGCGTATCGGTCACCGCTACGATCATCCCTATCGATCTGAAGAAAGTCCCTGCCGCAGTCGAAATAATCAGCTTTGAAAGAATCCAGGAAATGGGCGCGATGACCGTGGCCGACGCCATGATGGAGGCGCGCAGCACCTACCTCCAGGGCGACGAGGACCGCGGGGTGTCGGCCAGCCTGCGCGGGCTGCGCTCTACCCACACGCTGGTGCTGATCAACGGACGCAGGGTGGCCGCCGGACTCCGCGGCAACGTCAATCTCGACGACCTCTCCACGGCCATGATCGAGCGGATCGAGATCGTGCGCGGACCCAGTTCGGCGCTCTACGGCAGTGATGCAATCGGCGGCGTGGTGAACATTATCACCAAGAAACCGCCCGAGGATATGTTGGCCGGCATCTCCTTTCGCTACGGCCAGAGCAAGTACGGCGAGGCCGCCAATCCGTTTGTCAAAGGTTATATGACCGAGCGCGCCGGAAAACTCGGTTACTCGCTTTACGCCAGTTTCGACCGCGAGAGCAGTTTCGACCGCTACGAGGAGACTCCCTGGACCGACGGGGACGAGAAAAACCTTCGCGCCGGCGGAGTGGAATTATCGTTCGATCTCACCCCGCGCCAGTTGATCCAGGGCGGTTTCGAAAGATCGCTGGTGAAACGCACCGGAATCAGGCCCTACTTCTGGGGCGACGGGCGACGGGTGGATACCAACAACCGCAAGTCCCTTTTTGCCGAGTATAATTATGTTGTGCCCGAGCGGGCTGAATTCCTGGTCCGGGGCAACTATTACAGGTTCAACACAGCAATCGCGGTCTATCCCGAAATTTTCGGAGACGATTTCAATCCCTACACCCAGACCGATACCGACTACGAGCTGTTCCAGGACCTCTACCAGTTCGAGACCAGATTCAGCTACACCTTTACCGAAGGCAACTATCTGACGGTGGGCGCCGAGGTCAGAAAGGATAACCGGGAGGACAACTCCAGCGAGTACGACGTGGACAACAACGCCGTGTTCATCCAGGATATTTTCCAGCCGTTCGAGCCGCTGCTGTTCGTGCTGGGGGCGCGTTACGATGACCATTCCCAGTTCGGCACCACCTTCAGCCCCAAGGCCAGCGTCACGCTCTCCCTGTTGGAAAACCTGCGGATCAAGGGTGTTTTCGGCCGGGGTATCCGGGCGCCGAGTGTCTATGAGCTCTATATCGAGTCCCCGACCAAGGAAAGCCTGATCAGGCCCAACCCCGACCTGACCGCCGAAAAATCCGACACCTGGGAAATCGGCCTGGAGGGCAGTCTGAGGCGGTTCAGCGGCGACGTCCGGTTCTTCCGCAACGACCTCGAGGACATGATCAACCCGGTCACTGTCGGGTTCGACTCGCTATTCACCGGGGTCACGGGCGCGCAGTTGGAGGTCCCCTGGATTCGCCCCCTGCTCCAGTACCGGAATATCGAGCGGGCCATGAGCCAGGGCTTCGAGGCGGGAGTGACTCTCAAGATAACCGACAGGATCAAATTTTCCAACGACCTGACGCTGGTGGAAACCCGCAACAAGGCCACGGATAAGCGCCTGCTGAACAAGCCAGACCTGCTCAATACGGCGGTTCTGCGCTATGAACGCCTCGACTGGGGGTTCAAGACCGGTGTCAGATTGACCTCGGTCGGTTCCAGGATTATCTCCGACCGGTACAAGGCCGACGGCTACAGCCTGGTCCACCTCTTTTTCTCGAAAAGAATCGGCGAGCCTGTCGAATTTTTCGGCGGGGTCAACAACCTGCTGAACAACGATCCCAATATTTACGGGTTTATCGAGGGCGCCGGGTCGCCGGGCACGTATTTCTTCTTCGGCCTGACACTGGATCTCTGGGACCACAACAAAAGCTGGTAAGCGCACCGAGCCGATCGACAACCAAGTTGTGACCGAGGAGCCAGCCATGAAAAACGCAACTAGAGTGCTCTTTCTCTTTCTCTTCGCCCTCGCCTGCGGCGAAAACCGCGGAGACCCGATCTCCGCATCCATCAACCGCCAATTCGGCGGTTCACTGATATCCGGCGGACATCTGCCCAACGTGGCCGTTTCCGAAGATACCAAGTTCGATTTCATCCAGCTGATTCTTCAACAGGTTTGGAATTCGTACGATGAGTCTGTCCACGCTTTGGCGAAGATAGACGACAACGTGTCAGCCATTCGCGTGCTGGGTAATTTTAAAGGACATACCGTGTCGGAAAAAATATTTCCGGATGAGTCTAGCCTTAATTCCGACGATCCTCCCTCCAGCGAGGACAGCGCGGCGGGGATACCGAATTGGGAAGAGCCTGGGTATACTAAGTCAATCTCACGGAGGCCTATCTCCGGCCTGCTAGTAGTCTTCAATGACTTTTCCAATACCGGGCGGCTGTTTTACGGCGGTACAGTGGAATGTTATGGCAGCTGGAGCCCTAAATACGCTGGTTACAGGAAGTTGAATGGGGGGTTGTCCTTTTCCGGGGACTACTCCGGGACAGTCGAGTTCGACAATTTTCTTCTGGAACAGAGCAAGCTTTTGGACTTTAGCAACCCCAATGTACCGGTCAAGGGTAGTGTGACAATCGTGTCCGGTTCCTCAAGAATAATTTTCAACCCATACGGCCCACTACTCCCTTGACATACAATGATTTATCTGCTTAAAGCGAGGAAAATATGATGCTCCGGACATCCCTTGTACCATGTCTCGCGATGTTTATCAGTATTATGGCCTGCAGCAGCGACCGCGGCGATCCCCTGGCTCCCGGCGGCGGCGGTTCGTTGTCTCCCGGAGCGGGTAGGGCCAACTTGGCTGTTGACGAATCGAACAGGTACCGGGCTACCCAGTTCTTTTTCGAGGATATCCGTGGCCACTTCAACAAGACCCTCGCCATCATAACCCACTCCGACACCAGCGAGGCCATAAGGGTCATGGGCAACCACAACGGTTACGCGCTGGCCAGGGCGTTAGTCGGAACCGACACTACAGCAGTACCTGCCGTTCTGGTGGAATACGTTAACTACTACTCCGAAACAGGAATGCTTTTTTACGCCGGTGGATTGGAACTGTTTGGCGAATGGAGATATATCGGCGGCGCTAAACGAATGTCTAAATTCATTGTGAGGGGAACGACAGACATAAGTGGAGATTACGCCTGTCAGCTTACGTTTGAAAACTTCCATATGGCGCTCGCCCCCAACGGGCTGGTGCTGAACATGCAAGCGATGATAGATAGTGTGGCTAAATATGGCCCGACTAACTCGCTTCCCCTCGCTGGAACGGTGATAATCACTTCCGGTTCAGAAACTATCAGATTCAACCCTTACTTTTTCGATTACGGTCCGGGCTGACGCAGTGTGCTGGAGCAATCCCAGCGCTGGACAGGGAGAAAAACAATGTCACGAGTTTTCCTTCTGCTGATCTCCACCGCCTTCTGCCTTGCCTCCTGCGGCAGCGACCGCGGCGATCCCCTTGCAGTTTCCCCCAACGATCAGTTCGGCGGCTCGCTGGTATCCGGGGGACATCTGTCAAACGTCGACGTTTCCGAGGATACCAAGTTCGATTTCATCCAGCGGGTTCTCTTGCAATTATATGATACCTATTTCGAGGCCATTGGAGTAGCCTCCCGGGCCCCGGACCAGGAGCAGACTGTGCGGATTCTGGGCAGTTTCACCGGCAACGCCATGTCCAATATTACTATCCCCGGCAGTCCCCCCTCATCCGGGAACTCAATCTACAACCTGGAAATGGTGTTCAACGACTTCTCCAATACGGGCCGGCTGTTTTTCGGCGGGACCGTGGAATTTACCGGCGAGTGGAGAGTGGTGAACGGCAAGATAGTACCTTACATCGTGAAGTTGAGCAAAGGCCTGGCCTTTGCCGGGGACTACTCAGGGACGATTGAGTTCGATAATTTCTGGCTGGCTATCGATGCGCAGGGGAATCTGGTGGACCTGATCGCGTGGCTGAAAATTCCCGCGCTGGAGCGCCCCAGGCTCCCGTTCGCGGGTGGCGTGACAATCGTTTCAGGCTCATCCAGGCTTCTCTTCAACCCTTATTACAATCCGTTTGGCTAGGACGGCGGCAATCACTTCCGGTTCAGAAACTATCGGATTCAGCCCTTAGTTTTTCGATCACGTTCCGGGCTGACTTTAAGCCCGGCGCGGAGCATTGGACCAGCCATGAAAACACTGATTCTGATCCTCGCCCTGGCGGCCATCTCGCTCGGTTCCTCCTGCAGCAGCGACCGCAGCGATCCCCTTTCAATTTCCACCAACGAGCAGTTCGGAGGCTCGCTGACATCCGGCCAGAACCTGGCCAATGTCGCAGTTTCCGACGATACCAAAATCCAGTTAACCCAGCAGATTTTCCAGGAGCTGTACGACACTTATCTGGAGGCGCTCAGGGTTTCCTCGCAGGTCACCAACGATGAAGAGACCGTGCGGATCCTGGGCAGCTTCACCGGCAACGCCCTGTCAGATAAAGTGATCCTGAACAGCCTGGATACTCCGCAGGCCTCGGCATTCGACCTGAAAATTATCTACAGCGATTTCTCCAATACAGGCAGATTGTTTATCGGCGGTACAGTCGAATTCACAGGTATATGGGGCAAAGTCAACGGTGTATCCGTTCCGACCAATCTAAAGCTGAACAACGGAACAGCTTTTGCCGGCGATTACGCGGGCACGATAGAATTCGACAACATGAGGCTGGCTATCGACGAGACCGGCAACCTGATCGATCTGATCGAATGGATGAAACGCGGCCCCACGTTCACGCTCCCGTTCGAGGGCGGCGTGACAATCGTCTCCGGCTCCTCGCGAATCGTATTCAACCCCTATTCTGTCGATCACATGCGGAGTTCTCCTTAACAGGCATCCCGTCGTGAAAAACTGCATCCCGCCGGCTGATTATCATAAGTCCCCTAACTCCTTCAAGCACTTGCCAGTGCCCGTCCGGTATATTATATTGCCTTACCCGATGACCAATTGTTATCAAGGAATGTGACTGCCCCGCGGGCAAAAGGAGCAGGCTTTAATGAGCAGGAAAAGAATCAGTAAAAAAGAACTCAAGGAAGACGCCTTCGTCAGCGGTGCGTTCGAGGCGAGCCATTATATCCAGGAGCACACGAGTAAGATTATCGGCGGGATTATCGGCGTGCTGGTGTTGTCCGGACTGGCTTGGATGTACGTCAATTTCCGCGCCGAAACTCGCTCCGAGGCCGCTCTGACGATGTTCAAGGCCGAGGGGCTGTTTATCAGCAACCAGTTCAGCCTAGCAGCTGTTGATTTTGAAAACGTGGCCGACGACTACTCCGGTACCGAGCAGGGCCGCAAGGCCGTCTATTTTGCCGCCGACAGCTACTACAATTCCGGCGACTACGACCGCGCTCTGGAACTGTTCAACCGGTACATGGATGAAAACGGCGGTGACGATCCCCTGCTGATCAACTGCCTGGTCGGAATCGCCGCCTGCCACGAGCAGTTCGAGGAATACCCGCAGGCGCTGGAGAACTACCACCGGGCGCTGGAGTTGGCCGAGTACGATTTCCAGCGGGTCGAAATCCTCTCCAGCATCAGCCGCACCCATCGCCAGGCGGGCCAGGCCGAGCAGGCGATCGCGATGCTCGACGAGATTATCGAGTCGTTCCCCGATGACCCGCGCAACGGCGAGTTTATCGAAATCCGCGCCGAGCTCAAAGCAGGCCTCGCCGCCGGAACCGGCAGCTGAGCGTTACGAAATTCGATTCTGACAGAACAGCGGGGCAGGCCGGATGGCCTGCCCCGCTGTTTTCTTCGGATACGCTTGCGTACAACCTACTCCACGTCCAGCGCTTTCTCTTCGCCACCGGCCAGTGCGTCCGCCGCCGCGGCAAGCTGCCGCTCCACCGCTTCCGGCGCGGAACCGCCGCTGGCCTCGCGCGAGGCCAGCGACGTGTCGAAATCCAGTATTTTTCTCACGTCTTCCTCAAACAGTTCGCTCAACCGCTGATAGCTTTCCAGGGGCAGCTCGCTGAGGGCGGTGTTGCTGTCCTCGCACTCGCGCACCAGCTTGCCCACCACCTCGTGGGCCTGACGGAACGGCATGCCGCGGGCCACCAGGTAGTCGGCCAAATCGGTGGCCAGCTGGAACTCGTCCAGGCAGGCGCGCATCGTCTCGGCGCGGAACTCCATCGTGGCCACCACTCCGGCGGTGATTCTCAGCGAGTCGCGCAGGGTGTCGAACGAGTCGAACAGCGGCTCCTTGTCTTCCTGGAGGTCCTTGTTGTAGGTCGACGGCAGCCCCTTGAGTGTCGCCAGCAGACCCGTAAGCCTCCCTGTTACCCGGCCGCACTTGCCCCGCACAAGTTCCAGCGAATCGGGGTTTTTCTTCTGCGGCATCAGGCTGCTGCCGGTTGTGAACGAATCGCTAAGCGCCACGAACGAGTACCCCTGGCTGGAATAGACAATCAGGTCCTCGGCCAGGTGCGCCAGGTGCACCATCGCCAGCGACGCCGCCGAGATGAACTCGACCACGAAATCACGGTCGCTCACGGCGTCCATGCTGTTGGCGCTCACCCGGCCGAATCCCAGCTCGCGGGCCAGAAACTGCCTGTCGATACCGATCGCGTTGCCGGCCAGCGCACCCGAACCCAGCGGGAGTTCATCGGCGCGCTCGGCTGTGTCGCGGAACCGGCCCCTGTCGCGCTCGAACATCCAGAAAAACGACAACAGGTAATGAGCCGCGCTCACCACCTGTGCCTGCTGAAGGTGTGTAAAACCGGGCATCAGGGTGGACACGTGCGGACGGGCCTGTTCGAGCAGTTCGGTCATCAGCATCCGCAAATCCCGGTCGATCTCCCGGCAGGCGCATTTGACCCACAGGCGCATGTCGGTGGCCACCTGGTCGTTGCGGCTGCGGCCCGTGTGGAGCTTGCCGCCCACCGGACCGGCGATCTCGGTCAGGCGGCGCTCGACCGCCATGTGGATATCCTCGTCCTTTTCGCTCCAGCTGAACTTGCCGCTCTCGATTTCCTCGGCCACCTGGCGCAGCCCGTCGTCCAGCCGCCCGCATTCCTCGGCCGTAATCAGTCCGGCGCGTTCGAGCGCAGCGGCGTAGGCCCGGCTGCCGGCGATATCCTCGCGCCACATCCGCCGGTCGAACCCGATCGATGCATTGAACTTAACCAGCAGCGGGTCGGTCCCTTCACTGAACCTCCCGGCCCACATCTTGCCCTTTTCCTCAACCACCGTATTATCTCCCGGCTCTCGCTATTTCGCCCGCCGTCCGGTGGGCCTGGCTCCCTCGCGGTCCAGAATCGCCTCCACTGTCAGCGGCAGGCCGAAAATATTGATAAACCCTTCGGCGTCGTGCTGGTTGTAGACATCCTCCTCGCCGAAAGTAGCGTACTCCTCGCGGTAGAGCGAGTGCGGGCTCTGACGGCCGGCGGAGATGATATTTCCCTTGTACAGCTTGAACCGCACCTTGCCCGTGGCGAATTTGAGCGACTCGTTGATAAACGCATCCATCTGTTCGCGCAGCGCGGTAAACCACTGGCCGTTGTAGACCAGGCAGGCGTACTTCTGGGCGATCCGGTCTTTCCAGGCCAGGCTCTCGCGGTCGAGGCAGAGCTGTTCCAGCTCCCGGATAGCCGCCACCAGAATCGTGCCGCCGGGGGTTTCGTAGACCCCGCGGCTTTTCATCCCCACCAGCCGGTTTTCCACCATGTCCACCCGGCCGATCCCGTTGGCTCCGCCCAGCTCGTTGAGCTGCTCCACCAGTTCCACCGGCTTCATGCTCTTCCCGTCGATTGCCACCGGCACGCCCCGCTCGAAGGAGATCTCGACGTAGGTCGGCTCGTCCGGCGCGGCTTCGGGGGAGACGGACAGCTTGAACATCTCCTCTTTCGGTTCGTTCCACGGGTCTTCCAGTTCGCCGCCCTCGTGGCTGATATGCCACAGGTTCTCGTCGCGGCTGTATATTTTTTCTTTTGTAGCTTCCACCGGTATGTCGTGCGCGGCTGCGTAGTCGATCGCGTCCTCGCGGCTGCGGATATGCCACTCGCGCCAGGGGGCGATAATTTTCAGCGAGGGGTTGAGCGCCTTGACAGTCAGTTCGAAACGCACCTGGTCGTTACCCTTGCCCGTGGCCCCGTGACTGACGGCGTCGGCCCCCTCCTGCTCGGCCACCTGCACCAGGTACTTGGAGATCAGCGGACGGGCCATCGAGGTACCCAGCAGGTAGCTGCGCTCATAGACCGCGCCGCTTTTGAGCGTGGGCCAGATATAGTCGGTGACGAACTCCTCGCGAAGGTCGAGCACGTAGCACTTGCCGGCCCCGCTCTTTTTCGCTTTCTCCTCCAGCCCCGTAAGGTCTTCGCGCTGGCCCAGGTTGGCGGCGAATGCGATTACCTCGCAGCCCTCGTAGTTCTCCTTGAGCCAGGGGATAATTACCGAGGTGTCCAGTCCGCCGGAATAGGCGAGCACAACTTTTTTCACGTTCTTCTTCATCACTTCTCCGTTGCTCTCTGATCCATCGATACGAGTAAGTATTACTTCTCGATAACCGTGCCGGCCTCTTCGCCGGCCAGCCGCGCAGTCAGCCCGTCGATATCCGTGATCACCACGCGGGATACGCCGGCTTCCAGCGCGGCGATTCCCGAGCGGACCTTGGGGATCATTCCCCCGGCGATAATCCCGCTTTCAATCAGGCTTTCGGCCTGGTCCGGTTTAAGCGTTGTCAACTGGTATACATCATCGTAAATGCAGGGCACGTTGGTGAGAAACACCAGCTGCTCGGCTTTCAGACCTGTCGCCACCGCCCGGGCCACGT
>VRUH01000044.1:32072-33547 GCA_019456185.1 Candidatus Glassbacteria bacterium
CTTCCTTGTCCTGGCTCACCGGGCTGATTACCGGGACCCAGCCGTTGGCCACCAGGTTGTCGATAGCGCCCTTGTTGATCATCGTCGCCTCGCCCACGTGGCCCAGGTCGACCCCCCCGGCCTCCAGCTTGACCGCCCGCACCAGGCTCATGTCCCGTCCCGAGAGGCCCACCGAACGTACGCCGTAGGTTTCCAGCACACCGACAATCCGTTTGTTGACCAGCCCGCTGAGCGCCATCTCCACCGCCTCGATCGCGGTGTCGCCGGTAATGCGCAGGCCGCCGTGGAACTCGGATTTCACGCCCATGATATCCAGCAGCCGGGTGATATCCTTACCTCCTCCATGGACAATCACCGGCCGGGGCCGCATCCCGCCGACCAGGCCGGCCAGATGTTTGAGGAACTTGGGGCTGTCCACTTCGCCGCCACCGACCTTGAGCACTGTTTTGCGCCGCTCAGGCATTGTTAAATCCTCCCGCTGCCGGCGTCCAGACCGGCTGTCTCTCCGATGCCGAACACCAGGTTGAAATTCTGCACCGCCGCCCCGGCGGCCCCCTTGACCAGGTTGTCTATCGCGGCTGTTATCAGCACCAGTTCCGTGCCGGCCACCTCGTGTACACCGAGCACGCAACGGTTGTTGTACCGCACGTATCCGAGCTGCGCGGCCCGTCCTCCGCCCAGCACGCTGACAAACGGTTCCTCGGCATAATAACCATCCAGCAGCTCCGCCACCTCCGCTGCGCTCCGTCCCGTGCCCGACAGGTAGATTGTCGAGAGGATTCCCCGGTTGAACGGAGCGAGCTGGGGCGTGAACGCCACTTTCACCTCGCGGCCGGCCAGCGACCCCAGGACCGTTTCCATCTCGCCCACGTGACGATGGGTGCGGCCGAGATTATAGGGCAAAATCTCTTCGTTGACCTCCACGTAATGGGTGGCCAGACTCGCCTTGCGGCCCGCGCCTGTCACCCCGCTCTTGGAGTCGACGATCACTGTCGCGGCTTCGGCCAGCCAGCCCTCGGCCGCCAGCGGCCCCACGGCCAGCAGCACGGTGGTGGGATAGCAGCCCGGGTTACCGACAATCCCCGCCTTGACTATCTCCCCGCGGAACAGCTCCGGCAGGCCGTAGGCGCTCTCGCAGAGCAGCTCGGGAACAAGGTGGTCAGTGTCGTACCACTGACGGTAGTCGGCCGGGTCGCGGAAGCGGAAATCCGCGCTGAGGTCGATCACTTTCAATCCCCGGCGGTAGACCTGTCCGACAGTCTCCATCGCCGTGGTGTGCGGCAGGCAGGTAAAAACCGCGTCCACATCCGAGGGGTCGGCGTCCGCGGCCGGGATCAGTTTCAGCTCGATTCCGCAGGGGAAAACGTCGCCGAGCGTCTTACCGGCGTAAGTCTCGCTGGTGGCGAAAGCGATTTCCACTTCCGGGTGGCCCAGCAGGATCCTGACCAGTTCCAGGCCCGTGTAGCCGCTGGTCC
>VRUH01000045.1:0-25746 GCA_019456185.1 Candidatus Glassbacteria bacterium
GATCCAGCCGTTGTGTGTCCAATTCCCGCTGGCTGAGAGGTCGCCTGAACCATGCATAATATCCACTCCGAGACACTTCCAAAATCCGGCACATCTTCGCCACACTCCAATTCGTGCGGTGCTCGGAAACAAACCGATAACGAACCGCTACCGGTCTCTCGTGAAGATGGCCATTGCTTTTTTTAAGATGTCTCGCTCCTGCCGAACTTCCTCCAGCTCTCGCCGCAGACTGCGCATCTCCTCTTCGGCAGGCTTCATATGACCAGTGCCGGGAAATGCATCCACAGGATCAGAACGTAATGCCTTACGCCAGGTTCTGATCGCTCCCTGATATAACCCCAGCTCCCGTTCAATCGTACTGTCACCCTTCTCGGAATTATCCGCCAGTCGAACTGTTTCCCGCTTGAACTCCGCATCATATCTCTTCTTGCTCGATCTCATCGATACACCTCCTGACCTCAAGTTAATTTGAGTTCTAGAGGTGTCCACTATATTGTAGCAATATCAGTTGGAGGAAGAGATAACACAGATTGATCACACTCTCGAGAGGCTTGTAAGACTAAAACTCATTAAAAAAGGGCTGCCCGAAGATCAGGAAGCCAGTTTAGATAAATTGAACGGATTAAAAACCAGGAAAGAAAAGCATAGAAAGCATTTCATGGATCAAATTAAGGAATTGGAGGGCAAAATTCATGAGTTGCAAAATGCTGTGGTAAAAATCACCGGTACAGTGTATCCACGGACGTCGATTACCATATATGATAAAAGCATTACCGTTATGGAGTCCTGGATATACGTCTATTTCAAATATATGTCTACTGAGGAGGAATTAGTGGCCGCTGATTTAGAAAAGGTTTAATAATTTAAAACTCCCTTTGCGTTTGCAAGAGGCTAATGGCTGTGGTGCAAATTATCCAGCATTGTACCCCGTCAGAACAAGTTGGACAACTTTAGCCCATTTGCTAAGAGAGGGTTTTCCCGATGTTCTTAGACTGCCAACCACCAGTGGAGGCGTAGCCGAATGAAGCTTAGCAGTCTATGCCTGGTCTCTCGCCTAAGGGCCAGGATCATGTGAGTTTGCCCCCATTCATGTACAAGTCATAATGTTAGGATTTGGAGTTAGGTTTGGCTCAGATGCCCGGTACTGCCGGGGCGTCAGGTAGTCCAGGACCATCCTTTTTGTAATATGGACCAATGGACAATCTTAGGATTTCATGGCATTTCGAAATCATCTTATACCTATATCTGTAATGCTCCTTTGTCTTCTCGCTCAAATGGGGTCCATGCCGCTGCAGATACTCTGGGAAGAATTCCTTCAACGTGATCTGCTTTGCTTTTTCTTCCTGCTTGATTCGCTGCAATTCTCTTTCTGGGTCTTGACCATTTAACAAAAGGCCCTCAAACTGGTTAGCCCTGCGATAAGCATACCTTTCCTCCGAACCCACCGAAATCCGCCTTCTTAGTCCTGTCGGATTTGTAACATGGAGGTAATACGTATTGTACTTAGATTGCACTACTCGTACGCCCTTCATCTTGCACATGGCTCACCGCCTAAATGCATTATTGAAATTTTTCACATTGCTCTCATTGATCTTGCACTAAAAATTACCCCCCTCATCCAAAGTGTTCATTATATTGTAGCAATATCATTCCGGTTCCCATTGAGCTGCATGGTTCTTCTAAAGATCCGATCAGGATTGTTCTCTATTACGGTCGCAGTGTTGGTGGTTTGTTTCGTTCGAACTGGTGCATTTTGGCTTAACTGGATATAATTCCCGGCTTGTTTTGAGCATTTATTGTTACAAAAAGAACCGCGTTGTTGTTAAACGAAGAACCTGGACAATCAAAATAGAGAAGGAGACAGAAATGCAGGTATACTTAAATAAAAGTATCAAAGAAGTTATAAATCAGTTTCCAGCCATAGAAGACATCTTGAATGATTATGATGTCGGTTGCGCACCTTGTAATGTTGGAGACTGTTTACTGAAAGACATTGTTGAGATCCATAACCTTTCAGAAGAGGAAGAGCGTACTCTACTGACAAGAATCGCCAAGGCGATCTACCCGGACAGGGAAATTGAACTTCCTCAAATAATTAAAAAAAGCCGGCAAGTATCGAAAAAAATAAAGTACTCACCACCAATAAAAAAACTCGCCGATGAACATAAATTGATTAAAAGACTAATAGCCCTGATACCGAGGATAACAGAAGCTTCTGTGATTGTTGCAGAGGAGGATCGCGAAATTATCCGAGACCTTGTCGATTATATCCGCAACTATGCAGATAAATACCATCACGCCAAGGAGGAAAACATACTCTTCAAGAATTTCGACGAAAAGTTGGATATTATTCAAACGATGCTTATAGACCATGATAAAGCCAGGTCTTATGTGAGAGCAGTTTTGGAAGCTCTTGATAACAAAGATGCGGAGGGGGTTAAAGAAAACTTGTCCGCGTATAGAGAACTTCTTAGCGAACACATAAAAAAGGAAGATGAAATTCTCTATCCCTGGATGGACAGAAATCTTTCCACCTCTCAGGTGGGACAGCTTTTTTCTCGATTCAATGAGGTCGACCTGGCCTTCGGCGATACGCCTGAAAAGTACGAAAAATTCGTTCGGGAACTCGAAGAGAGATTTGCAGGTTAAGGCTACTCTTCCGATGAAATGCAACGCAATTCCACCTTTTCAGGAGTGCGAATAAATGCCAATAGTTAAGAAAAATGCCCTGGAGCTGAAATCCTTTGATGAGAAAAAATTTAATCCTGTCGGAATCTATCAGTCGGATCAAATCAAGGTGATTGTGGCATATTTCAAGCCGCTGCAGTTTATTCCCGTGCATACCCCAGGTGTGGATGTGGTCTTTTTTATCATCGAAGGGCAAGCGGAGATCGTGGCCGGTGACCAGAGAATGACTGTCAAAGAGAATGATCTGGTTATTGTTCCTAAAGGTACAAAAAGAGGGATTAAAGCTCTGACCGAACTGACTGTCCTGCATCTGGTCCAGCCTCCTCCCACAGAAGCCGATCACAGGGAAGTGCGGGAAAAAATCTCGCTGGGAAAGTTCGAGTAAGTGTAAAAACAAGCCAGTCTCTGCCGGTCCTTTTTGCAGCAGAACTTACCTGAACCTTTCTTTTTTTATTTGATTTCAAACCACCTTTTGATAAAACTGCCCGGTCTTGGTAAGGGGGTAAGAAAAAAATTGCTTCTTACTTGACAAGGATAGATAAATAAGATATATCTTATCTACGTTATCTTCTTTTAAAAATTCCCAAAGATCAGGGCACTTGACGGATGCTTAATAAAACGACTCAGATAGGGATCAAAACTCTAATTTTTCTGGGTCTGTATGGTGGCAACGATCCGGTTTCGCCTCGCAGGATTGCCGGCCATCTTGGTATTTCGCCGACCTATCTTTCAAAAATAACCGCTCTTCTGGTAAAGGCGGACATTCTGGTCTCCCACCGTGGAGTACTCGGTGGAGTGACTTTCAGCAGGCCGACATCTTCATTCACGCTCCTGGAAATAATTGAAGCCTGCCAGGGGCGGGTAACCGGAGATTACTGCCAGAGAAGCGAAGATATCGATAAAGTCTGCGCTTTCCACCGCGCGATGCAAGAGGTTCACCAGGAAACTGTCGAGGTGCTGTCCCGCTGGTCCCTGGCTGATCTGATAGCCAAGCCGGCTCCGGATGAAGACGTTCAGAGCAGAGTCACTTGTATGATGGCCGATATCAAGCCGTCGGTCGGTGAGCTTGCTGCAACAAAATAAGGGAACGGATAGGCAAGCCCGAAGAAAAATCGCAGGAATAGCATCACACACAGTGGAAACCGGTTAAAACCCAATGCGGTCTGAACGACCGCACTACAACAAAGGAGAATACCATGGCTTTCGAGGAATGCCCCGGATCAGGGATGTTCGATTTCAGAGAACAGCAGAAAACCGATGAAGCTCAGGTGACTGCGAAGGTGAAATCGGAGTTGAGACAGTGGCCGATCCAGTTACATCTGCTTAGTCCGACCGCCCCGTATTTCCAGGCCGCCGATGTTCTTCTCACCGCCGATTGCGTGGCCTTCGCCATGGGCAATTACCACCCTGATTACCTTAAAGACAAGGTCCTGGCCATTGCCTGCCCCAAATTGGACGAAGGACAGGATGTTTACCTAGAAAAGATCAAAGCCTGGTACGATGAAGCCAAGATCAACACCCTGACAGTGATGATCATGCAGGTGCCCTGCTGCAAGGGCCTCCTGTCTCTGGCCCAGCAGGCGGCTCAGCAGGCCGAGCGTAAAGTGCCTATTAAATACGTAGTGGTGGGAATCCAGGGAGAGATCATCGAAGAGGCTTGGGCCAGTTGATCCATAATTGTTTTTTACCGAATATGAAGGGGAGGTGTTTTCAGGTTGTCGACATTAACTCTTGAACAGGTTAAAAAGTAGATTTATGCCAGCCGCCGGGGGGGGGGGCAGCCAGGAGGATATCGCCGAGGCCCTGGGGCACAGCCGCCGCACGGTAACCACCCGCTACGCCCCGGACAAGTCGGTGCCGGTGGAGATATTCGAAGCCCAGACACCGATACGGCCGAGAGAGGAGCGGAAACGGTGGAGAAAGGAGGGGTGATTGGAAATTCTGGCTATGAAGAAAGCCCCCCGGGAGGTAGTCCCGGAGGGCTCTGACGGGTCAAAACTGGTCCATTTAAGGCGATGAGTTGTTGCCGAGTGGGACCATAAAAGCCCGTAACTGCTTGGAAAATATGGTGGGCGATACTGGATTCGAACCAGTGACTTCTTGCATGTCAAGCAAGCACTCTAACCACCTGAGCTAATCGCCCTCTGCGTGACGGTAATCTAACACGGCCCCGCACGCTTGTCAATTTTCGCTGTTCGATCCGCCTAACCTCAGCGGAGTTGTTACGTTAGGTGCAGGCGCCCTCCAGAAACTCCTCGGCCAGACGGATTCCTACCTGAGCTTCCTCGTCCACCACCACTTCCGCTCCCGCCACCACGAGTTCCCACTTGAAAATGTGATACCGCGCCCGCACCAGCAGCCGCAGTTCGGGAGCTGTCGATTTAACCAGGTGGATTATCTGCCGCACGGCGTCCTGGTCCGGGACGGTTACGATTAAGGCCTCGGCTCTTTCGAGATGGAGGTGTTCCAGCAGCTCTCGACGGCGGGCGTCGCCGATGACAAACGGTATTCCCAGCGAATGCGCCCAGTCGCTGTTGTCGGGATTGTAATCCACAACCGCTAGTCTCCCGCGCATGACAGGCAGCAGGCGCTCGGCGGCCTGCTGGCCGGCTGGCCCGAACCCGATTATTATTACCGCCCGGTCGGGGATCTGACCGAATTCAACCCGGCTTGAGTCGGTTGCCGCCGGTCCTGCACCGGAGCCGAAGAGCGGCCGCAGGTTTTCGGCCCAGCCCGATGCCCGCGGTGCGATTCTCACCAGATAGGGAGTTACCAGCAGACTGATCACGGTCACCGAGACCACAAGGCGGAACAGATCGTTATCGATCACCCCCGCGCCGAGAGCTGTTGTCGCCAGCACGAACGAAAATTCACCAACCTGCCCCAGACAGAGACCGGTGGCCAGCGAGGTGCCGGTGCCGAAACCGAGCAGCCGCGTGATAACATGGATCAGGGCCGGTTTCAGGATAACGATCAACACCACGGTCAGGGCCACCGGAGCCGGATTCACCGCGATCCAGGACGGATTGACCAGCATCCCGACAGCCGCGAAAAAAAGAGTGACCAGCAGGGTGCGCAACGGGGCCACATCGCTCCTGATCTGCGCGGCAAACGGGCTTTCTGCCAGCAGCAGACCGGCCAGGAATGCGCCGAACGAAGGACTCAGGCCCACCGAATGGGCGGCCCAGGCGGCCCCGAGCGCCATCACCACGGCCAGCAGCACGGGAAGGTCGCGGTTACGGGCGAGACTGCTGAGATGCAGCAGTTTCGGGACCAGCAGGTTGAACAGCAGCAGAAACACGCCGAATGTCAAAGCAGAAAGCACGACCGTGCGGCCCAGCAGGAACAGCGACTGGGCGGGTGTGTTCTCCCCGCCGAGCGCCAGGGTCAAAATCACGAGAGGAACTACCGCGATGTCCTGCAACAGCAGGATTCCCAGCGCGTTACGGCCGTAAGGACTGTCGATCCGGGTGGTGTCCACCAGCAGGCGGACCACGCTGGCCGTACTCGAAAGCGCAACCATCATGCCTATCACCAGCGCGGGACGCCAGGCCAGCCCCAGCGCCGAGGCCAGCCCCCAGCCGGCCAACGTGGTCAGCACCACCTGGGCCGTACCGCCGACATACGTTATCGGACCGAGTTTAAGCAGGCGCTTGAAGCTGAACTCGAGCCCGATCGAGAACAGCAGGAGCGTTACGCCCAACTCGGCGATAAAGTGGACTTCATCGTGGCTGGCCACCAGGCCCAGGGCGTTGGGCCCGACCAGCATCCCGGCCAGCAGGTAGCCCACTATCGAATTCTGCCGGAGGACCTCGGCCAGCGTGCCCAGCGCAAGAGCCGCGCCGAGCAGGATCAGGATATCCAGCAGCCACAGCCAGGCATCGGGCATCGGGTCACTCCCGCTAAGCAAAGGATCAAAACCGGGTTCACCTGAATATGATGATATATTCCCTTAATCGCCAGAGCGGGAATCATCACCAGCCAGGCCCGCGAAACACGACGGGCAGAACCGCCAGTCCGCCTCCAGGGCTGCGCCGCAGTTGTCGCACGGCCGCTCCAGGTCGTCGCGCCAGGCAGTCTGTGAATGAGCCGCCTGAAACGGAGAATCGGGGAGAGATTTGAGGAATGCCGACAGGTTATGCTCCTCTGTCACCACGTACAGCCGCTCCAGGGCGCGGGTCAGGCCGACATAGAATATCCGCCGCTCCTCATCCAGCCGGCGAACTCCCTGCTCTCTGGCAAGTACGCTCAGCACCCGATTGCCTCGCATCCGTCCCGGGAACCCCGCTCTCCCGCCGACCACCGCCCAGAGGAACACCACCCGGGCCTCGAGGCCTTTGGCTCCGTGGATCGTGTCGTGACGCACGGGCAGGCCCAGCGCCCCGATCCGCTCCGAGAGCAGCCGCCAGTTGGAGTTCTTGCGGTAAAGGATCAGGATCTCCTCGGGCCGGAATTCACCGCTCTCCACCAGTTCCTCGATCCGCCGCTGCACCCACCCGGCCCCGTCGGAGCTGAGCCGCCCCGCGCGGTGCAGCACAACGGGGGAACTGCCCCGGCGCAGGGCCAGCGAGGGTTTCTCGCGGAACGAGCGGCAGCGGCGGATCGAGAGGTTGGCCAGCTCGACAACCGGAGCGCTGTTACGGTAGTTGACCCGCAGCGATTGGACCTCCGCATCCGGCCAGTCGCGCTCGAACGAGAGAATATGTTCCACCTCGGCCCCCCGGAACCCGTAGATCGACTGCCAGTCGTCGCCCACGCAGGTCAGCGAATTATCATGACCCACGAGTTCCTTAAGCAGTTCCACCTGCGGCGTGTTGACATCCTGGTACTCATCCACCAGCACCACAGGCCAGCGCTTGCGGTAGCGCTCGCGGATTTCCGGGTGTTCGCGCAGCAGACGCACGGCCTGGGAAATCAGGTCGTTGAAATCCAGGGCGCCGTCTCGCTGCAGCAGCCTGTCGTACTGCCCGTAGATTTGCAGGAACAGGCTGTAGAACACGCGGGTGTGCGGGTTGTCGATCTTCTGTGCCTTGGCGGCCAGGGTTTCCGTGTCGATATAATGGGTCTTGATCTTGTCCAGCACTTCCTCGGCCAGGCCCAGGAAACTGGCGATCGCCTCGGGGTAGCCCGCGTGTTCGCTGTCCAGCCGGCTCAGGTCGCCGGGCGGACCGGGAGTGTCGAGGGCGCCGGGAAGTTCCTCACCCAGCCGGCGGACCAGCTTGGGGAAATCGAGCAGCTCCTCGCGCCAGATTTCGATCAGGCGAGCGCCGTTGGCCCGGTAGGCCTCCACCCGGCTCCTGCGTTCGGTCCGGCCGCCGCCGGGGGCGAACTCCCAGACCTCGATGTATGCCTTGTGCCCGGGAAGGTGGAAATCAGGCCGGAACGCGATTCCGCCCCAGGGCGCAGGCTTGTCGTAGCGGTAGGCGATCCCCCGGTCGTGGAGGAGATTGGCCACTTCGCGCTCGGCGTATGAGCGCACGCTCTCGCCGCCAAGGGTGACAAACCGGCGGCGGCGGGGGTCGGAACCGAGACTGAACCGGTCGGCCTCATCGCTGGAAGTGACATAGTCCCAGAGGTGACGCTTGAACTCGACCCGGAACGAGGGGTCGGGGTAGAGCGTTTCGATCGCCTTGCGCAGCAGTTCGCCCTTGGTGGTCCGGCGGCCGGTTTCCTCCTGTTCGCCGCCGGTTACCGGGGTGTCGGTCACAAGGCGCACGGGACGGTCGAACAGCGCTCGCCAGTGACGGCGCAGCAGGAGGTAGCCCAGGGAGTGGAACGTGCGCACAGTGGCGCGGCTCATCCGCGCGGCGGCCTCGGCCCCGGCGCAAGTTTCGGCCTGTTCAACCAGCCGCTGTTTCATCTGGCGCGCGGCGTTGCGGGTGAAAGTGACCGCCAGCACCCCGGCGGGGTCCACTCCCTTGTCCAGCACCAGGTGCAGGATTCTCCGCACCAGCACCAGTGTTTTGCCGCTGCCCGCTCCGGCCAGCACCAGCAGGCGGGGCTCTTCGCTGGTGACCGCGGCGCGCTGGTCGGGGTTGAGATTGTCGAGTGGTGAGGGCATTTGTTCTCGTAGTTTAGTTGGTGATGGTAATATAACAGGAGAGGGGGGAGAGGGAAGGCGGAATGCAAAAGACGGAACTCGGTAGAAGGGTGCAGAGACATAGTAATCTCCCACCGGATTATGGTTGCTTTTCCAAGCAACATTTGATATTATATTTCCGTAAAAGGACATTTATGTCCGTTTGAGGAAACATTATGAACATTCTCGATTTCCAAAAACGACTCTCCCGCTTCCCACTTTTCTCCTTGCAGGACATCCGCAAGGCCGTTCCCGGTTTCTCTTCCCGGCAACTGGACCGCTGGGCTAAGAAGGATTACCTACGAAAGATCAGGCAGGGTTATTATACCCTATCTCAACAGCAAATTGATCAGCAATTCCTGTTTTATGCGGCTAATAAGATTTACAATCCCTCGTATCTTTCTCTGGAGACGGCTCTCAAATACTATGGCCTGATACCCGAGGAAATCTTTCAGCTAACCTCGGTTACCACCAAGAAGACCGCGAAGTTCGCCACGCCGGTGGGTAATTTCAGTTATCGGCACTTGAAGCCCGCCCTCTTTTTCGGTTATCGTCTTGTTGAGTTGGGCAAGCGACGTGTCCTAATTGCCGAGCCTGAAAAGGCCGTTTTGGACTATTTGTATCTTACGCCATCCATGCAGACGGCGGATGATTTTCGCAGCATGCGGATTAACAGCGATCAGTTTTGCGAGCAGGTCGAGCCGCAAAGATTTCGTAAGCTCGCTTCGGCTTTTGGCTTCAAAGCGTTGCAACGCAGGGCGGAAACCTTTTTGAACACGGTTTAAAATGATGCTTAGCCTCGAACAAATACTGGAACAATACCCGGCAAGCCTGCGCAATTTTCCAGAAAGTCTGCTCAAGGAGTATTTGCAGTACAAAATCTTGGACAGCATTTTCAACAGCGCATCTGGGCAAAAACTGGCTTTCCTTGGCGGCACGGCCCTGCGGATAATACATAACGGTAGCCGTTTTTCTGAAGACCTGGACTTCGACAACTTCGATCTGAAGGCGGATGAATTCGTTGACCTAGGCGATGAAATCAAAAAATATCTGGAACTGGAAGGACTGGAGGTGGAAATTGACTCAAAGACCGAGTCCGCCTACCGCCTTAAAATTCGTATTCCCAGGTTGCTTTTCGACACGGGGCTTGCCCACCAGCCAGAGCAAAAAATCCTGATCCAGGTGGACACCGTGCCCCAGAATTTTGACTACAGGCCGGATAAACCGATCCTGAACAAGTTTGAGGTGTTTACACAAATCAATGCCGTGCCGCGGGACATCTTGCTGGCGCAGAAAATCTTTGCCGCCGTGGGACGTAAGCGCGCCAAGGGGCGTGATTTTTTCGACATCGTCTTCCTGTACGGTATCGGCGCCAGGCCGAATTTCGACTATTTGGAGAAAAACCTTGATATTAAGGAGCAGAAGCAGCTTAAAATATCATTGCTTGAAAAAACTAAAAACATGGATTTTAAGTCATTGGCACAAGATGTGGAACCTTTTCTATTTAATCCCAAAGATAGTAACAAAGTCTTTCTTTTCCGCGAATTCATCCGGCAGCAATTTTAACAGATATTTTCTTGTTTCTGTAGGTCTGCAAAGCTGATGCTTCTACGTCGCAGCAACAAAACCTGGACCAGTTTTTCGACATCTACTCCAAGGGGAAGAAATACAACCTCGCTTCAACATTTCCACTAAGTACAAACAAAAAGGCCCCGTTTTACCGGGGCCTTTTTCACATCATGTAGGGAATCCTGCAAAACTACTTCTCCGGCATCCACTCGGTGTGGAACCAGCCTTCCTTGTCCACCCGCTCGTAGGTGTGGGCGCCGAAATAGTCGCGCTGGGCCTGGATCAAGTTGGCCGGCAGGCGCTCGGAACGGTAGGCGTCGTAGTAGGCCAGCGAGCTGCTCATCGCCAGGGCCGGAATCCCGTTCTCTACCGCTGTTTTGACCACGAAGCGCCAGGCCTCCTGACGGCTCTGGACCTCGCCCTTGAAGAAATCGTCCACCAGCAGGTTCGGCAAGCTCGGGTTGCGCTTGAACGCGTCGGTGATCAGGTTCAGGAACCGGGCGCGGATAATGCAGCCGCCGCGCCAGATCCGGGCGCACTCTTTCAGGTCCAGGTCGTAGTCGTACTCGTCGCTGGCCGTGCGCAGCAGGCTCATCCCCTGGGCGTAGCTGCAGATCTTGGAGGCGTAGAGCGCCTGACCGACCGCGTCGATCAGCTTGTCCGGGTCGCCGCTGTAGCTGACCTCGGGACCGCCCAGGATCTTGCTGGCCGCCACCCGCTCGTCCTTGTAGGCGCTGATAATCCGGCTTTCCACCGCGCTGTTGATTGTCGGGGTGGGGCTGCCCAGGTCCAGAGCGCTCTGGCTGGTCCACTTGCCGGTGCCTTTCTGGCCGGCCTTGTCGAGGATCAGGTCGATCACGTGCTTGCCGGTCTCGGGGTCGACTTTGCGGAAGATATCGCGGGTGATCTCGATCAGGTAACTGTCGAGCTCGCCCTTGTTCCACTCGTCGAAAATCTCGTGGAACCGCTCGTTGGAGAGGTTCAGCGTGCGCTTGAGGATGTCGTAGCTTTCGACAATCAGTTCCATGTCGCCGTACTCGATCCCGTTGTGCACCATTTTGACGTAGTGGCCCGCTCCGCGCGGCCCCAGGTAGCTCACACAAGGCTCGCCCTCGGCCTTGGCGGAGATGTCGGTCAGCATCTGCTCGACTTCGTCGTAAGCGTCACGCGGTCCGCCGGGCATGATAGACGGGCCCCACAGCGCACCGTACTCGCCGCCCGAGACGCCGGTGCCGATAAAGCGGAAACCCTCCTTGGGCAGGTCCACCGAGCGGCGCTCGGTGTCGGGGAAATGGCTGTTGCCGCCGTCGATAATGATGTCGCCCTCGTCCAGATACGGCTTGATACTGTCGATCATCGAGTCCACCGGCCAGCCGGCCTTGACCATGATGATGATCTTGCGGGGCCGCTCCAGGCCGGTCACGAACTCTTCCATCGTGTAGCAGGGCTTGATGTTCTTGCCTTTGGCCCCGCCCGCGGCGAAGTTCCTGGTCTTCTCGGTGGTGCGGTTGAACACGGCCACGCTGTAGCCGTTACGCTCGATATTGAGCACCAGGTTCTCGCCCATCACCGCCAGCCCGATTAGCCCGTATTGGCACTTATCCATCGTCGCTCCCCTCAGCTTAAAGGTGTTTTACTAACAGTTTGTTGATTTACTGAAAGTTCATGTCAAGATGGCTGTCAAGGGCCGTTTCCGCCGGTATGAGGTTCAAATTGAGGCAAAAGCGCATAAGGCTCGTAAACCAATCTATTTCATAGAGTTGCAGTGGAAACGGCTTGTCTTGCCCTTGAGAGCCAACGCAACAATATCTTTCACTATGGGCGTTGAAAGCTTTTTACAACGCCCCCGCTACCGGTTTTTTTACTCACATTTCGTGCTGAGAGTTGTAAATTGAGGACGTGCAATATAAAAAGCCGCCGTTCGGTTATCAAGGAAAAAGCAACCGAAAGATAATGTAAACAATCGAAAGGCAAAGAAGTGCGGATTATTGCCGATGAGAACATGCCGTTCGCCGCGGAGGCGTTCTCGAACCTGGGCGAGGTAAACCTGGCGCCCGGACGCCTGATGAACGCGGAGCTGTTGCGAACCGTCGACTGCCTGGCCGTGCGCTCGGTGACACGCGTGGATAGCAGCCTGCTGAGCGGTTCAGCGGTAAAATTTGTCGGGACAGCGACGATCGGCACGGATCACGTTGATACGGAGTACCTTGGACGGGAAGGCATAAAATTCGCCAGCGCGCCGGGCTGCAACGCGATCAGCGTGGCCGAGTACGTGATCGCCGCCCTGTTCGAGTTGGCCGGGCGTAAGGGGTTCACGCTGGCGGGCAAGGTGCTGGGAATTGTCGGAGTGGGCAATGTCGGCAGCCGGCTGGAGAGCCGCGCCCGCGCGCTGGGGCTGGAAGTGGTGCTCAACGACCCTCCGCTGGCGGACCAGACCGGGGACTCCAAATACCGCCCCTTGGATGAGTTACTGGAGCGCTCGGATATTGTCACGGTCCACGTCCCGCTGGAGAAGGCCGGGAAGTATCCCACCTATCACCTGGTTAATCAATCCCTGCTGGCCAGTCTTGGGCCGGGAGCTGTTCTGCTCAACACCAGCCGCGGCGCGGTGGCCGATTCTTTTGCTTTGCTTGCCGCTATCGGTTCGGGAAAGCTCGGTGCGGTGGTGCTCGATGTCTGGGAGGGCGAGCCGGAGATTCCGCTGGACCTGCTGAGGAAAGTCGATCTGGCCACGCCGCATATCGCGGGCTACTCGTTCGATGGCAAGGCGCGGGGGACGCGGATGATCTACGAGGCCGCCTGCCGCCATTTCGGCGTGGAGCCGGTGTGGACGCCCGAGGGCCTGCTGCCCGCGCCGGAAAACCCGCTGATCGAGCTTACCGGCAGGATGGATGACGCCCAAGACCTTCTGGCGAAAGCAGTGCTGGAAAGCTACGATATTGCAGCCGATGACAGGAACCTGCGTGGGATATTTGATCTGCCGAAGGATGCCCGTGCAAAACATTTCGACCGATTGCGCAGGAGCTACCCCGTGCGCCGGGAGTTCGCCAGCCGCACTGTGCGGCTGGGTCCGGGACTGAAGAGTCTCGCGCCCGTGCTGGCCGGGCTGGATTTTACGGTTGAGACTGCATGAACATCGAAAATTCATAACGCATTCCTGACAATGCTGGAGGTTGTATCATAACCCCCAAATGGGAATGATATGAGTGTAAAGCATCATAAAAAATAGGAGAACAGGTTATTTGTTTTAAAAATAACCGCCGTCGGGGCGGGTTTCAAACCCGCCCCGACCTGCCTTCCATGTAATTCAGAAGTTAAGAAACAGGTTCTAGTGTGGTGTCCGGCAAATAATGTAGGAAAAAAAGCGGATGATAAATCCCCCTCGATCCCCCTTTTCGAAAGGGGGATAACAACTCCCGCCTGCTACGCAGACACTCCCCTTTGCCAAAGGGGGACCAGGAGGGATTTCAGCTTGAGTTGATCGAACCATTATCAGCCCGTCGAAATATTACATATACTTCCGGGACACAACACTAGACTGGAGACCAGGACATGGACCACGCTCGATCTCAGATCAAAGCGCCGCCGAAAGGCATGGCTGTGCTGGCGATGGTGGGGCCGGGGCTGGTGTGGGCGGGCGAGTATATCGGCAGCGGCGAGGTGATACTGTGCACGCGGCTGGGCGCGGTGCTGGGCGTGGCGATTCTCTGGGCGCCGATGATGGCGATATTCCTCAAGTACGTGATCGGTCTGGCCGGGGCGCGTTATACGACCACCACCGGCGAGGGGATGATCGACATGTTCAGCCGGGTGCCGGGGCCCCGCAACTGGGCGGTCTGGATCGTGCTGGTGGGCCAGTTCTGCGCGGCGGCGGTCAGTATCGGCGCGCTGGCGTCATCGGCGGCGGCGTTTATCCACGCCCTCGTGCCGCTGAACCAGGTGATGCTGGGCTGGGGGGTTACCCTGTTCTGCGTGGCCTTGGTCTGGGGAGACAAGTTCGAGCCGATCAAGTATATCGCCAGTGTGCTGGTGCTGGTGATGGTGGTAGGGGTGATCTACGTGGCGGTCAAAGTGGCTCCGGGAGCCGGAGAACTGCTGGCCGGGCTGTTCGGTTTCCGCTTGCCCGAGATACCTCGGTGGGCGCTCGACTCGGGGGCCGCCACCAGCAATGTCTGGGCCGAGTTGCTGCCGGTGCTGGGCTGGGCCGCGGGCGGGTTCGCCAGCCAGGTGTGGTACTCGTACTGGGTGCTCGAGAGCGGCTACGGCCAGGCGGCCAACACGGGGTTCGGGGTCCGGGTCGACGAGGCCATGCTGCGGGAGATGGACGGCGAAACCGCGCAGCGGATCAAGGGCTGGTGCCGGGTGGTGAATGTGGACGCCACCACAGCGCTGCTGATCGGCAGCGGCGTGACCGCCTGTTTCGTGGTGGCCGGAGCGGGCGTGCTGGGCCGGATGCAGTTGGCCCCGGACGGCCCACAGCTTGCGATCCAGCTCTCCGAGGTGTTCAGTCAGTTCTGGGGCTCCACGGGCGGGATTCTGTTCCTGGTCGCCGGCGTGGCCGCGATGGTCAGCACCAACCTCTGCCAGTTCGCCGGCTGGCCGCGGATCATGGCCGACTGCCTTCGCGTGCTGTTTCCCTCGCTGAGCGGCCGTTACGCGCCGCACCGGGTGCGGCGCCTGTTCGTGCTCGTTTTCCTGGTGACCAACATGCTGATAATCAACACGTTCGGGGTCAATCCGGTGGGCCTGCTCAAGGTTGGAGCTGTGCTGGACGGCCTGGTGCTCGTCCCCCTGCAGGCGGTAATAATCATCTACGCGCTTGTGGTGGTCCTGCCCCGGATGCTGAGCAGCGAGGCGGCGGCTGTCCTGCGGCCGGGCCGCGTATTGATTTCACTGCTGGCACTCAGCGCGCTGGTATTCGGCTATTTCGCGCTGGTCAAGATTCCGACGATGTTCTAGTTTTATGGCTGGACTACCCCCGCCCCCGATTTGTCGGGGCACCCCCTTTATTAAAGGGGAATTTTCAGTCTCAAGCTTTTTCGCACAGCGGATGGCGTTTTATGGTTTTACTCTCCTAACGAGTTGCGTGTAGGGGCGCACCCGCGTGTGCGCCCGGGCGGACACATGGGTCCGCCCCTACAGCCCTTACTGGAAATCTACAGGGGGATTTTGCATACAATCCCTGTTTTGTATTTCGTATGCGATCACGGCTAGCAAGCACTACCGGCGATCAGTACTCGATCCCTTTGACCGCCTCGCGGTCCTCCGGGTGCTTGACCGGTTTTACCTCGCTGACGATGTCGCACTCGTCGATAAGCCCCTGGGTGGCCCCCCGCCCGGTGATCATCAGGTGCAGCTCCGGCGGCCGGTTGCGGATCAGGTCGATCACCTCCTGCTCGCTGATTATCTCGTAGCGCACCAGGTAGGTCAGCTCATCGAGCACCACCAGGTTCCATTTGCCGCTGTTGACTTCTTCCCTGGCGTACTCGAAAGCTTCGCGGTTGGCTTTCACGTGCTCGCTGAGCTCGCCCTCCCAGGTGAATCCCTTGCCCAGTGACTTGAACAGCAACTGGTCCTCGAATTTTTTGGCCAGTGTTTTCTCCCCGGTAGGCCATTTCCCCTTGATGAACTGCAGGAAACAGATTTTCCAGCCGTAGCCCAGCGAGCGGAAAACCTGGCCCAGTCCGGAGGTGGTTTTACCCTTGCCGTCGCCCGTAATCAGGATCACCGTACCCTTCTCTGCCATCGCCTGGCTCCTTTAGCTGGACTGGAAACACAGTCACGGTTTGCACCGGAAAATAACCGCGCCGTCCCGGCGGGGCAACAGGGAAACGGGCCGGCAATAATTAAGCCCGGAAGGGTTCCTTCCGGGCCGCTGCAGTGAAAGTTCACCTCTCGGAAAGGGGTGTCCGCGGCATACCGGGACGGGGTGTCTCATTCCGCTCACACAATCTGGGGCTGTCGGGACTTTCACTCGATGATTTCGATCGCTTCCACCGGGCAGCTTTCGTCCGCCTCGCGGGTGTCGTCCTCGGCCCCGGCCGGCACTGAATCGACCCTGGCTTTCGCCAACTCGCCGTCCATCTCGAACACGTCCGGGCTGATATCCGGGCACAGGGCGCAGCCGGTGCACAGTTCCGCATCCACCGTCGCTTTCATCACGTCCTCCTGGCTGCATTTTTATGGCATGAAGCGGTTTTACGTTTCAATCGCCCTAAAAATAAAATGGAATGGCTGAAAATGCGAGTTATTCGGAGCGGGCGTACCGTAACGATATGGTAATTATAGCGATAGAAAAAAACTTACTTTTCCGTTGCTCGCTGCGCGGCGCGCAGGTATAATTAGTACCCGTTTGTTTCTTTCGTTGCGCCGCTCTTTCCGGTTGAGCCGGGGCGGCAGTCAGGTTCTTGAGAGGAAGCAGGGATGGACGCTGCGAGTGTGCGGGATGATTGCCTGACGATGAACGAGCGGATCGTGGCCTGGCGGCGGGACCTTCACCGCATTCCCGAAATCGGGATCGAGCTGCCCGATACGGAAAACTACGTCCGCCAGCGCCTGGCTGAATTCGGCGTACCGCTGCAGGCGGGCTACGACGGAACCGGAGTGGTGGCGCTGGTGGAGGGTACGGCCGGGCGTGGCCCCGTGCTGGCGGTGCGGGCGGACATGGACGCGCTGGAGATCGAGGAAGCGACCGGCGCGGAATACAGTTCCACCCGGCCCGGCAGGATGCACGCCTGCGGCCACGACGCCCACACCGCGATAGCCCTGGGAGCTGCCGAATACCTGATCCGGCACAGGGACAAGCTGGCGGGGACGGTCAAGTTCATCTTCCAGCCGGGCGAGGAGTGCATGGACGGCGCGCGGCGGATGATCGAGGCCGGGGCGCTGGAGAACCCGCGGGTGGAGGCCGTAATCGGCCTGCATATCGGGGGAATCTGGAACGAGCTGGGCACCGGACAGGTGGGCGTAAGCGACCGGGCGGTCATGGCCGCGGCCGACGCGTTCAATTTCAGCATGAAAGCCGTCGGCAGCCACGGCGCGTATCCGCACCAGAGCGCGGACCCTGTCCTGGCCGCCAGCGCGGCGGTTGTCCAGCTGCACACCCTGGTGGGCCGCTCGATCCGGCCGACCGCCGCCGCCGTGGTCACGGTCGGCCGGATCGAGGGGGGGCAGGCGCGGAATATCATTCCCACCGAGGTGGCCGCGCGGGGAACCGTGCGCACCCTGGACCAGGCCGTGCGCGACCATCTGCGCGGACGGATCGGCGAGGTGATCGCCGGGGTTGCCGCGGCGCACGGCTGCAGCCACAGCTACGAGTTTTTCCCGGGAGCGCCGGCGGTAATAGGCGACAGCGTAATTTGCGGCAGGGTGCGTGATGCGGCGGTGGAAATCCTGGGCCGGGACGACGTTGTCGAGATAACTGAGCCCTCGCTGGGCGGCGAGGACGTATCGCTGTTCATGGAGCGCGCGCCGGGATGCTTTTTCGGCCTCGGCGGCAGTAACCCGGCCGAGGGTATCCACAGTATTCACCACAATCCGGAGTTCCGGATCGATGAGAGCGTACTGTGGCGAGGAGCCGCGGTGTTTTCCCTTTGCGCGCTGCGCCGCCTGGCGCCCTCGGGCTGAAGCAAAACGGTGGCGCGAACCGGATATTGATATTAGATTTTCTGTTCCCAACCTGCTGAAATACCACTAGTTATCAACTATGCGGTAAATAATTGAAGGAAGGATAGCGAGATGGCCAGATTTCAAAGGCTTGACGTGCTCAACAACATGGTTGCCGCCGGCGTGATCCCGGTGTTTTATAACGCGGACGTGGAACTGGCGGCCGATATCGTCCGCGCCTGCCGCAAGGGCGGAGCGCGCTGTATCGAGTTCACCAACCGCGGCGACCACGCGTTCGAGATTTTCAGCCAACTGCACAGCCGGTTCACCAGCGAGCTTCCCGACGTGATCCTGGGAGTGGGCAGCGTAGTCGATCCCGGCACGGCCAGTATCTATATTAATGCCGGGGCAGGTTTCGTGGTCGGACCGGTGTTCAACCCCGAGGTGGCCAGGGTCTGCAACCGCCGCAAGGTGGCCTACAGTCCGGGGTGCGGCTCGGCCAGCGAGGTCAGCGCAGCCGAGGAGATGGGCTGCGAGATTATCAAGATTTTCCCCGGCAGCCAGGTTGGCGGCCCGGCGTTTGTGATGGCGATCAAGGGGCCGATGCCCTGGACCAGTATCATGCCTACCGGCGGAGTGGACGTCACCGAGGAGAGTATCGGCGCGTGGATCGGCGCCGGCTGCGTGTGCCTGGGGATAGGCAGCAAGCTGATCACCAGGGATGCGGTCGCCGCCGGCGAATGGGACAAGATCGCGGCCAACGTGGCTAAAGCGATCGAACTGGTCAAAAAGGCCCGCGGCAATTGAGGCTGCCCTTTGAGTGGGACGATGGCGTCGGTATCATCTTGAATTGCTTATTAATCCCGCTCCCGTTAAAATAGTTACGGGAGCGGGATTCTGCTTTTATACGGCCCGGCGCCTTGGCAGTCTATTTGCAGATTTCCCGGTCAATCCTTGTTGCCGGTTAATGCCTGAAAGATTAGTTTATCTGCTGGAATCAGGCGGAAAATTTACAATTAAAGCCTGCAAGGGAGCATCCAGATGTCCAAACTGAGCATGCTGGTCGAACTTTGGGAGTTCATGCGCTACAACAAGAAATGGTGGCTGACCCCGATTATCGCCTTTCTGCTGCTGCTGAGCGCGCTGATCGTGTTTACCGAGGGCGCGGCGCTGAGCCCGTTTATTTACACCCTGTTCTAACTGCCGGAGCGTTTCACTGATGTACGTGCTGGGAATATCGGCCTACTACCACGACAGCGCCGCGGCTATTCTCCGCGACGGCGAAATACTGGCCGCCGCCCAGGAGGAGCGCTTCACCCGCGTCAAACACGATTTCTCCTTTCCCGCCAATGCGGTGGAGTATTGTCTGAGCGAGGCCGGGATCGAGGTCGAAGAGCTGGACTACGTGGCGTTCTACGACAAGCCGTTTCTCAAGTTCGAGCGGATTCTGGAGACTTATCTCAGCTTTCCCGGGCGCGGAATCAGTTCTTTCCTGCAGGCGATCCCGATGTGGCTCAAGCAGAAACTGTTCCTGGGCGAGACAATCAAGCGGGAACTGGGCTACGAGGGCAGGATTATTTTCCCCGAGCACCACGAAAGCCACGTGGCCAGCGCCTTTTATCCCTCCCCGTTCGAGCAGGCCGCCGTACTGACTGTCGATGGCGTGGGCGAGTGGGCCAGCACCACGGTGGCCGCCGGCGGCGGCAACACTATCGAGATGCTGTTCGAGCAGCATTTTCCCCATTCGCTGGGACTGTTCTACTCGGCGTTTACCTATTTCACCGGTTTCCGGGTCAACAGCGGCGAGTACAAGATGATGGGCCTGGCGCCCTACGGGGAGCCGGTCTATGTCGACCGGATCATGGACAACCTGCTGGACCTGAAAGAGGACGGCTCGTTCCGTCTCAACCTCGACTATTTCGATTTCCTGGTCGGCCTGCGGATGACCAGCGAGAAGTTCGACCGGCTGTTCGAGGGGCCGCCGCGCAGGCCGGAAACCGAGATCACCAGGCGCGAGATGGATATCGCCCGCAGCGCCCAGGCGGTAACCGAGGAGATCATGCTCCGGCTGGCCCGGTTTGCGCATCGGCAGACAGGCCTGACCGACCTCTGTCTGGCCGGCGGCGTGAGCCTGAACTGCGTGGCCAACGGCCGGATCCTGCGCGAGGGACCGTTCGGGAATGTCTGGATCCAGCCGGCCAGCGGCGATGCCGGCGGGGCGCTGGGCGCGGCGCTGTTCACCTGGCACCGCTACTTGGATAACCCCCGTCAGGCGCCCGGCGAAACAGACAGCCAGCGGGGAAGTTACCTGGGGCCCGAGTACAGCGAGAGCGAGATAACCGCCTGCCTGGATCAGAACTCGTTCCCGTATCACCGGCTCGCCGCCGGCGACATGCCGGGCCGGATCGCCGAGCTGATCGACAGCGATAAAGTGGTGGGTCTGTTCCAGGGCCGGATGGAGTTCGGGCCGCGGGCATTGGGGGCCCGGAGCATTATCGGGGACGCCCGCTCGCCGAAAATGCAGCGGATCATGAACCTCAAAATCAAGTTCCGCGAGAGTTTCCGCCCGTTCGCCCCATCGGTGCTGGCCGAGGACGCGGGCGAGTTTTTCGAGATCGATACGGTCAGTCCGTACATGCTGATCACCGCCGATGTGCGCGGGGACAAGCTGGTCAATGGCGGCGGACAGGGCGGGGCCGAGGGCCTGGCCAGGGTCAACGAGGTCCGCTCGGTGGTCCCGGCTATCACCCACGTGGACAACTCCGCGCGGATTCAGACCGTGGACGGAGATCACAACAAGCCCTACTACGATATCATTCGGGCGTTCAAGGAGCGCACGGGCTGCCCGGTGATAATCAACACCTCGTTCAACGTGCGCGGCGAGCCGATCGTGATGAGCCCCGAGCACGCGTACCGCTGTTTCATGCGCACCAACATGGACTACCTCGTGCTGGGCAACATCCTGCTGGATAAGACCGAGCAGCCGGAGTGGCCGGAAAAGGACGACTGGAAAGAATCGATCGTGCCCGACTGAGCGGGCGGGCAGTGGAGGAGGAGCAGTGGCGAAACCGGTGGAAAGCAGCAAGGATTACCGCAAATTCGGGATCAGCGTGGGGATCGCGTTCCTTATTATCACCGCGTTTTTCTGGTGGAAGGATTTCCCGAACGCGCTGAAAGTAACGGCCACCCTGGGCAGCCTGCTGCTGCTGGGCGGACTGGTTGCGCCGGGGCTGCTGGCCTGGCCCTGCCGCGGCTGGATGAAATTCGCCGCAGGGGCGGCCTGGTTCAATACCCGCGTAATTCTCGTACTGATGTTTTACCTGGTGCTGATGCCGGTCGGCTGGTTACTGCGCCTGTTCGGTAAACGTCCGCTGGCAGTGGGGTTCGACAAAGACAGGGACAGCTACTGGATCGAGCGGGAGCATAAAGAGTATGACCCGGTGCGCAGCGAGAAGCACTTTTAACAGGTTTCCTTGAACAATAATGAAAAAGCCACGGCATCCGGGCCGCGGCTTTCATTTTTCGCTAGTCTGTCCGCAGCGCCGGTTCAGTTCAGCAGGTCTTCCAGCATCCGCTCCGCAATCGTGTCGGTTACCTCATCGGAGTTGTAGAAACCGGATTCTATCCGCTGCCTGACCCGGGCCAGCTTGTCGGGGTCGGATTCCAGGGTGCCGGCTTCGGCCAGCCTGGCGCGCGCCAGCGGGTGCTCGGCGTTGACCAGGTCGCCCAGCGCGCCGCTCTTTAGAATGGCCTCGGCCGTGCCCTCGATCAGCTTATCGTCGACTTTGTACGTACCGTTGGCGATCTGGTTTTTGATAAACTCGATACGCTCCTGGCGGCTCTCCAGGGTTTCCAGGCCGTCCTTGAACGTTTTCAGCTCTGTCTGGGTGCGCTGGAGACTGCGGGCCTGGTCGCTGATCGTGACCGTATCGACCTTAAGCGTCTCGTCCTTGCCGGCGGCCTTGTTACCCTCGGCGGTTTCCTTGCCGGCGTTCTCCAGCTGCTGGTTTTTCTTGGGGTCCTGGGCCTTGGTTCGCTGCAGGAGATGATCTATTTTCATCAGTATCGTCCTTTGGGGCGAATCCACCCGCACGCTTCATCGATCCGTGGTGGAAAGCGCGGGTCTGAACTATCTGTCCATAGATAGTATACAGGTTGTCTGTTCCAATATCAATATCGGCCTGAAAGCCGGATTTCTTTAAGCCCCCGTTTTCAGCCCTTGATGTCCTTAAACCGGGCTTTTCCGGCCATCGGAGCATGGGAGTATTTACGCAGCATGCGCTTACCCTTGCGCAGGGCGAAAATGTTAGCGGCAAGTTCTGCCTTGAGGCCGGAGGCCTTTTCCATACTTTCAGACTCGGCAGCGGCAAAAAAATCCAGTTTGGCGATCAATTCCTCGAACAGGCGGCCGGTTTGCTCCCGCTGCTTCTGTCCGGCAGAGGATTTTTCGACTGCCAGCTCTTTCAGGCGCGCGGGGTCGCCCATCCTGGCGATTACTTTCTCCTTTTTCGCCAGTACGGCCAGCAGACCCTCGTAATCCTGCCGTTCGATCAGTGTCCGCTGGCGCTCCACCAGCTCGCCGTATTTCTTCAGACAGGCCAGTTGGCGGCTCAGGAGTTCGTCAAGCTCTGCACTCTGTTTCCCGCTCAATGCCCGCTCCGCCGCTCCCGTTTTCGGTCAGAATCGCTTGGTTTCGCCCTGAAATAATGCAAGATTCGAGCCGGAACGGGTATTACAGGCCCAAAATGCGATTTCAGCCGCCGATTGCCGCCGCCAGCGCGCCGGCGCGGATTTCATCATCCAGGGGACAGGGGTTTGTGCCGATATCGGTGCTCAGCTTGCTGGCTTCAAGGATCGGGCCGATCTCCTCCTCGCTCACGCCCAGTTCACCCAGGGTGGCCGGGCAGCCGACTTGCTGCTGGAAATCGCGGACGAGCTGGACGAGCCGGCGGGCCTTGAGATCCGCTTCCCCGTGGGCAGAGCCGAATGCATCGGCCAGATCGGTCATTTTCGAGTCGGCGTAACCCAGGTTCGGTTCCAGGCACCACGGGGTGAGCACGCCTACCAGCAGGCCGTGGCTCAGACCCTTGAAACTGCCGACAGCCATCGCCATCTCGTGGCCCAGGCCCACGCCCGTATCGATAGCCACGCCGCCGAGCATGGCTGCGATCAGCATGTTGTGGCGCGCCTCCAGATCGCCGCCGTCCTCAACGGCGCGGGGCAGGAAGCGGTGGACCAGGCGGACTGCCCGGAGCGCGGCGGCGGCGGTGATTGGGTTGGAGCCGGTGGACAGGTAGCCCTCGATCGCCTGGCCCAGGGCGTCCAGGCCCGTGTCGCGAGTTAAATCAGGCGGCATGTTGACACAGGCTTCGGCGTCCAGCAGCGTCACGGTCGAGACCATCTCCCAGCTGTAGAGCGCTTTTTTCACCCCCAGCCGCTTGTTACTCATCACGCTGACCTTGGTAGCTTCGCTGCCGGTGCCGGCGGTGGTGGGAATCGCGATCCAGGGACAGCAGCCGGCCTCCCAGTCGCGCTCACCGAGCTGGTATTCCTCGGCCGGACCGGTGTTATCGCGCAGCATGGCGATCAGCTTGGCCGCGTCCATCGCGCTGCCTCCGCCCACGCCGATCACGACGTCACAGCCGGCCCGGCGGGCGATTCCGGCGCCCTCCTCGGCAGTTTCCAGCACCGGCTCGCGCTCCACCCGGTCGAATATTTCGTACGGGAGCCCGGCTTTTTTCAGCGAGTTTTCGATCTTATCCAGCAGGCCGAACCTGCGGGCGCTGCCCGTCCCGCTGACCACCATCGCCCGGCTGCCGAACTTGGCGGCCCAGTGTCCTGCGTTGCTGATGCATCCCGGCTCCGCCTCGATCCAGCGGGGCAGGCTGAACGCCTGTACGATACCTTCCATCGGTTCCTTCAAATCTCAGAATTCCCGGTTTCTTCAGTCTTCCAGGTCGTCGAGTTCCACCCAGCAACCCTTTTCCCGGCTTTCCAGCCCCTTCCGGGCCAGTGGCAGGCCCTTGGCACCCTCCAGCAGGCTCGGCGCGGAACGGCTCGTCGGCGGCCATGGTCAATCACTTTTCGCTTCCGGCAGCACCTGGTCCGGGAAAAACCTGTAATATGGAGCCTTGATCGCCATCCGGCGGATCAGCAGCGCCAGCTCGCGCAGGTGGTAATCGCCCCACATCGACGACTCTCCGTGCGGAGTGGGGCTGCCCGCGGGGACATGGCCCCAGCCGCCGGGACGGTGATAGATCGAATGCAGCAGCAGCCCGTGATGGTCGGCGTCCGTGGACAGATAAGGCTCTTCGAGCAGCGTGGAGGCCACGGTCAGCCCGGCGGCGATATACTTGCCGCCCTGGCCCGGATCGCCCTTGGCCGAGAGATGGCCTCCCAGCCTCAGCAGCGCCTGCCCTGCAATCGCGGCCGCCGAGGAGTCGACCGGTTCGTATTCGTTGAAGGGATCAGAGGACCGCGAGAGGTAATCGCCCATGCCGGCCAGTCCCGGCGCACCGGTATCCCAGTACGGGACCCCGTCGGTGGGCGAATTGTCCAGATAGAAATCAGCCGTGGCGCGGGCCACCTCGAGAAAGCGCTTGATGAACACTTTTCTGCCGCACAGCTCCCCGGCGGTAACGTGGTCGAACTCGCTTTCGGGCAGGAGATCGAAAAACTCGAGCAGTTCGGCGAAGCCGAGCATGATCCAGGCCAGACCGCGGGTCCAGGTGGTGAACGGGGAGTACCCCTGCAGGGAGCTGGGGCAGTGGTAGGAGCCGTCGTTGAGGTTGAAGATCGACTCGTGGGCCACCCGGCCCCGGACGTCGTAGCTGTCGCGGCCCTGCCCGTAATAGACGTTATAGCGGGCGGTGGTTTCGGCGTGACGGAGCAGGCGTTCGAGCAGGTTGATCCTGCGGTTTTTTTCGCCCATCAGCGCGTGGCCCAGCACGTGGCTGAGAGCCAGGGCGCGCAGGCTGCGCGCCGTATTGGCGAACAGCGAATGAGGCCCGTTGAAACTGGGGATATAGCCCAGGTCACCGGGAAGTTCGGTCCAGCGGGCCGCCTGCACCGCGCCGGTCACCTTGAGGGCAAGCTCGTAGAACAGACGGTCTCCGGAGGTGCCTCCGAGCTTATCGGGGAGACGGTTTTCGTGCCAGAGCCGCAGCAGGTTGCCGTAGGTCGAAACGTTGTTGAAGCCGTGATCGTGGACGCCGGTATGGGTCAGGTGGAGCGCCATTTTTTGCCGGGTGTTTTCCAAGCCGATTTTGAGAAACTCCTCATCGCTGGTGGCGTCGTAGTGCAGCAGCGCCGAACCGAACCGGAAGCCCTGGGTCCACGCGGTCCAGCCGCGGGTGGTCCACCTGCCGCCGGCGGTGAACACGGGGGTGCCGTCGGCCTGGTCCCAGGCTTTTTCGGTGTCCTGAATTTTCTGACCCGAAAGCCGCCACATCCGTTCCAGACTGTGCAGCAGGCCCAGCGGGGAGAGATCGACTCTGATATTAAGCACGGGCGCTCCGTGGATCTTGATAAACCTTTGCGATTTTCAAATAAACAAGAATTACGGTCTTTTAAGCATTTGCTATCTTAAGCGTTAAGTATTCAGAAGACAAGAGTCAGAAGTTCAAAGACCCCTGGCAATCGGCTGTTAATCCTCTCCTGAGTTCTGACTCCTGAATGCTAAATGGTTGAAGGAAAATAACAGACTTTCTTCCGCACACGCAAGTTTGTAAAAACGTAAAGACGCAAGTGAAATCAAGCTAAAGCCTTTTGAGATTGAAGCCACCGTCGAGATAAATCGAGCTGCC
>VRUH01000045.1:25756-26877 GCA_019456185.1 Candidatus Glassbacteria bacterium
GGCCCCGGTAACCAGGGCAACAGGTCCAGTGCCTGCCAAGGTGTTCCTCCGCGGTCAATATCATAATTGTCAGTGCGAAAAAAATAAGCGGTTGGAGGTCCGCTAGTGATACAGCCCGGGCTTTACAAATCCAAGGCCGGCCGTGCACGAACAAATTGATAAAAAATGTCAGTTTATTCAAGTCTTTTACGCTTCGGGGCTACAGGTTCAGGGCAGTTTGAACTTTTTTTTCCGCAAAACGCTTCACATGCCATGTCCTATTGATTATAATCAAATGACTGCCGATGGAATTCAGCGTTCACCGCAATATCGGCAAAGCTGTGATCCGCATCATCCAGGGATACAATCCGTTCAAAATATATATAGACTGTCTTACCACAATCAGGGGGCGACAAATGGACCGGAATCCGGCAGGCGGCCATATCAACCGAAGGCGGTTCCTGGGCGCGGCCACGGTGATGGCGGTGGCGGGCAGGTCCGCCGCGGCAAGCGGCGCAAAGAGCGATAAGGTGCTGCGGGTAGGGGTAATCGGCGGACGGTTCGGGCTTTCATTCTACTGGCACGAGCATCCGCACAGCAGGGTGACTGCTGTCTGCGATCTGCTGGCCGGGCGCAGGGAAGCGATGCGGAACACGTTCGGCTGCGATACGTCCTATTCCGACTGGCGGGAGCTGGCGCGCGACCCGAACGTGGACGCGGTGGCGGTGTTCACCCCGGCGCCGCTGCACGTGGAAATGGCTGTCGGGGCGCTGGAGGCCGGCAAGCACGTGATCAGCGCGGTCCCGGCGGGGATAAGCGAGGAGGAATGCGCCCGGCTGCTGGAGGCGCTTAAACGCAGCGGCAAGCTCTACATGATGGCCGAGACCAGCTACTACCGCCGGGAGATTATCACCGCGAGAGCGATGGCGGCGGAGAACAAATTCGGCGAGATATTCCACTCCGAAAGCGAGTACCATCACGACGGACTGGAGAGCCTGTGGTGGGAACCGGACGGCACTCCCACCTGGCGGTTCGGGTTTCCGCCGATGCTGTATCCGACCCACTGCACGGGGATGATCGTGCCGGTGACAGGCGAGCGGCTGACCGAGGTTGTCTGCACCGGCTGGAACGATTCTCCCGAG
>VRUH01000045.1:26887-28826 GCA_019456185.1 Candidatus Glassbacteria bacterium
GATAACCCGTTCCTCAGCGAAACCGCGTTTTTCAAGACCAGCGGCGGGCACAACGCCCAGGTGGCGATTTACTGGAAAGTCGCCAGCGGCGGCACGGAGCGGGGTTCGTTTTTCGGCAGCGAGATGAGTTTCCAGATGCCCCGTCCCGGCGGAACAGGGACGCTGATTTCCCGCCGGGAGAAAGGCGAAGAGGTCAAGAACAACTACGCCGAAAGCAGAATCGTGACTGAGACAATCGAGGTGGGCAACCACTACGAGCTGCTGCCCGAGCCGCTGCGTCATCCCTCTGGCCACGGCGGCAGCCACACCCATCTTACCCACGAGTTCGTCTCGGCCTGTATCGAGCAGCGCCAGCCAGCGGTAAACGTGCACGAGGCGCTGGCCTACACCGTGCCAGGGATAATCGCCCACCAGAGTTCGCTGGAGGGCGGGACGCTGAAGAAAATCCCGGACTACGGACGGGGCTGAGCGCGGGGACACTCTCCGGAACTGAGAAGATGGTGCGGAGAATTCTGCCGGGCCACGGCGGCGGCCGCCGCGGGCTTCGCCCTCCAGCCCCGCTGACGGGGCTGCCGCCGGAACAGTTTTACTGTCCCGGCGGGCGGCGGCCGCGCACGGCAGTTGAACTTCCAAATATCAAGAAATCCAGCAGAGAAATGCACACCGGAGCACAGGAGGCAACCAACGATGAAACGCAAAAAATTCCTGGGCGCACTGGGCGGCGCACTGGCCGGCGCATCGATCGCACCCATGCTCGGCGGTTGCGGGGTCGCCCCCGGAGGCGACAGGCGGCAGAACGTGGTAATTATCATGGCCGACGACATGGGTTACTCGGATATCGGCTGTTTCGGCGGCGAGGTGGCGACCCCCAATATCGACAGCCTGGCCGCCGGCGGAGTGCGGTTCACCAGTTTTTACAACGCCGCGCGCTGCTGTCCCACCCGGGCCTCGCTGCTGACCGGGATGTATCCGCACAGGGCGGGGATGGGCGGCATGGTGGGCGACTGCAACCGGGAGCCGGGACCCTACATGGGCCGTCTCAACGACAGTTGCGTCACGATAGCCGAGGCGCTGGGACTTGCCGGGTACAGTTGTTACATGTCCGGCAAATGGCACGTCGGCGAATGTCGCCCCTGCTGGCCGGTCGACCGTGGGTTCGAGCGCTATTTCGGGCTGATCAGCGGTGCCAACAGCTACTGGGAGTTGCAGGAACAGCCGGGCAGACGCCGCCGGATGGCGATCGACAACGACGAGTGGTACCCGCCGGACCAGGGTTTTTACATGACCGACGCGTTCAGCGACTACGCCGTCCGCTTTCTTCGCGAGCACGAACAGGGTGCGCACGCGCACCAGCCGTTTTTTCTCTACCTGGCTTTCACCGCGCCGCACTGGCCGCTGCACGCCTGGCCGGAGGATATCGCCAAATACCGGGGACGGTTCAAGGCCGGGTGGGACAAACTGCGCGTGGAGCGTTACGAGCGGATGAAGGAACTGGACCTGATCGACCCGGACTGGCCGCTGAGTCCCCGCGATCCGGAGGTACCCGCTTGGGACGATGTGCCTGACAAGGAGTACCTGCAGCGGCTGATGGAGGTCTACGCGGCGATGATCGACAGGATGGACCAGGGAATCGGGCGGGTACTGGGTCAACTGGAAGCGATGGGCGCTGATGAGAACACGCTGGTGCTGTTCCTCTCGGACAACGGCGGCTGCCATGAGCGGATCGACGGACGTGATTTGAACCAGGAGGGCACCGAGCCGGGCGAGCCGGGTTCGTTCGTGGCCTACCGGCGGCCGTGGGCCAACCTGAGCAACACCCCGTTCCGCATGTTCAAACACTGGGTCCACGAGGGCGGTATATCCACGCCGCTGGTGGCGCGCTGGCCCGGAGGGATTGCCAATCCGGGCACGGTCAGCCGGGAGGTGGGCCACGTGATCG
>VRUH01000045.1:28836-32515 GCA_019456185.1 Candidatus Glassbacteria bacterium
CCTGCTGCCCACTGCGCTGGACGCGGCCGGAGCAGCCTACCCCTCGCGCCACGGAGGCAGGGAGATCGCTCCATGCGACGGGCTGAGTTTGATGAGTGTGCTCAGGGGCGCGGGCCACGCGGGCCACGATGAGCTCTACTGGGAGCATCTGGGCAACCGGGCTATCCGCAGGGGGGACTGGAAACTGGTGTCGCGGCGCGGGGATGAAGACTGGAGCCTTTATGATATGCGCGCCGACCGGGTGGAGCTCGACGACCTCAAAGAGAGCAACCCACGGATCGCCGGGGAGCTGGAAGGGATGTACTCCGCCTGGGCGCGGGAGATCGGGGTGCGGGAGAGCGTCTAGGGTAGAACCGCGCGTTTCCCTGCGTGTTTTCGTGGGAAAATCAGTCCAGCGGCGGCAGGAAAGCCTCGATCAGCAGCGCGGGATCGGCCAGCGCGGGGATCAGCTTGCGCTGCAGAGGAGCGCTGAGCGTGACCTCGCGGTCGCCCTCCAGAAACAGGTTCGTGCAGAGGCGCAGGGCGTAATATTTAGTATAGATACCCGGTTCCAGCGTGAATCCCAGGCCGGGCATGATCTCGCGGTTATCGAGGAACAGATAGCTGTCGAACCGCACACCGAAATTGCGTCCGCGGCGGTTCAGGTTGTAGCCCAGCGGACGAGGAAGAACGTGCGGGTCCCTGCCCAGCAGCGGCCGCGCCGCCTCGTCGACTTCCCTGCCTGTCAGGCTTTTTCCACCTTTGATCCGGCGGGCTACCAGCGCCAGGGCCGTGTCGGCGGCGGCTGTGATACGGTTCCAGCTTTGTTTCATTCCTCCCGGCACGGAATCGGCGACCACCACTGTCCAGCCCAGCCGGGCGAACATCGCCTCCTCGTGGTCCTTCCTGCGGGCGGCGACCTCGAGATAGACCACGCTGTCCCGGCCGATTTCAACTCGTTCCTTTTTTGATTTTGACGGCACGTGGCTTTCCCGCAGCGTGTGCGCGCCAACCGCAACCATTACCGGCTCCACCTCCTCGAGGTCCAGATCGTCCAGATTCCTGCTGATATGGCGGGCCAGGTCGTAATCGGTTATTCGCTTGCCACGGCTTATCCTGTCGCGCAGACGTTCGAGCGCGACAGGCAGAATGGAGTCCAGCCTGGCGGCGGCGTACTTGTGGCTCTCGACCTCATCGACAGTCCAGCGCGTGTGGTAGAACGACAGCAGCGAACCGGAGGGCCTGAACTTCAGGCCGATCTCCTTCAGCAGCTCGACCGTACCCAAATCCACTTGGGACACCTCCGAGACCTCGAGCCTCGGCGAATAGTTAAGCGCGATATCGCGGGCCACCGTAAAGACGCGGTCGGCAAGAGCCTGCTTCATCTCGTCGTAGCTTCTGTAGGTGGTGGGGTAGAACGCCACGCCCTCGAACAGGTGCTCGTCGTCCGGATGGTAGATCAGGAACGGTTTGCGCAGGGTGGACATCCCGCCGTAGAAAATGAACCAGCGATGATTCGTCTCTCCCCGCAGGCCCAGCAGTTCCTCCTCGATATCGCCGAACCTGCCGTGGCCGGTGAACAGCCAGCCGTCGAAGCGTTTATCGAGCATCCAGTTCTGCATACTGGTATAGATCTGCGGCGAGATCAGGTCGCGTCCGGTGGCGGGGATGATTTCGGCCGCTGACCGGCCGGGGGTGAAGACATGCCAGCTGCAGAACGCAATCAGGACAGGCCATAATCGCAGGGACATCGCTTATCTCCGAACGTGGTGAACAGTTAGTCAGTCGCTCAGCACCAGCGTCCCGTAGACAGACGGCTGGCGGAAAGGGCTGGCCCCGCACCAGTCCCACAGGTGCTCGTCCGGGCCCTCTGCATCACCGGCTGCAAAATTTATACCCAGCCGTACACCCTCGGCCGGAGATTTGCCGATTTCCTGCCAGGGGACAGCCAGTTCCACGCAGAACCCCCGGTCCGTGTCCGAACTGTCGTTCAGTGTCCCGTCGAAACTGACCGCGAACAGGGCCTCGCTGTTCCAGGTGGCGTCGCTTCTGCCCTCCGGCGTACCGCGGTCGTCCTTGACCTGGCCCAGGATATTGACGTGGTAGACGATATCGTCCTCAAGCCACTCGTCGGTCCGGTCCAGCCGCGGGTCGATCAGGACCTCGATCATGTCGTCCTTGTAAAGCGCCTTGTGGTCTCGCTCGTACTGGTGGCCCACCAGGTATTTGTCTGCTACTTCATAGGCCACGTACAGGTATTTCTCGTCCCATAAAGTGTAAATTTTGACCCCGTTGGGATCGGCAACATCTGCCGGGTCATCCAGGCGCATCGTGTCCGCTGCCCGCCACGCATCTTCCACCCGCCCATCGATTGCGATCTGGCCCGCCGCGCGCGGACAGCCCAGAGATTTCCCGTCTGCTTGCCCGTTGCTTGTCTCTCCGTAGCCGGAACACGCAGCCAGGGCCAGCAGCAGGGAGACGGAGGCAGCTTTGAGAGCGTAAATGCGAAGGGAGGGAAACATGGGATGATCTCCGTTTGAGGTTGCGGAGTTCCCGGCAAGACGGCCTCGCGCTCAGTCCTTTTTGCCGCGGGATTGCCAGGCTTCACGAAGTTTTTCCAACGTCACCACGGGATCCTCGACAATCACGCGGGTGCCGCCGGAAACTATCTCCAGCACGCCGGTTTCGTTGCGGTGGCGGGGTACGATATGGCAGTGCAGGTGCTCGATACTGGCCCCGCTGGTGGCGCCGACATTGTAGCCGATATTGAACCCCCGCGGCCCGTAGACAGACTCCAGGATATCCATGAGCTCGTGCAGAAGGCGGTGTATTTCCAGGGCGTCGGCCTCGCTCATTTCCCGCAGGTCGGTGATATGCCTCAGCGGAAAAATCAGCAGGTGGCCGGGGTTGTAAGGAAACAGGTTGAGCGAAATAACCATCCGCTTCGTCCGGCCCACCTCCAGTCGCACCACCTGCTCGTCGCCGTCGCGGATGGCGCACAGGATACAGGGCACATCGGGCTTGACGCCGCGTACATAGTCCAGCTTGCCGGGAATAAACAGGTTGCGCTCGATCTTCATCCGCCACCGTCGCCTGAATGGGTTGATATCGGCAACTGCAAACCGTAAGTTAGCTGGCCGTTCCCGCTAATGCAAGCAGGGAATAAAGGTTGACAAATTGTCTGTGATGTGTATATTTATGCACTAATTATGAATAAATATACACCGGAGACTGCTCGATGCCCGACAGGCAGAACCGACGGTCGCTGATTCTCAAGCTGGTTTCCGAGCGGCCGGTCGGCAGCCAGCGCCAGCTTGGCGAGCTGCTGAAACAGAGCGGCGTCAGCGCCACCCAGGCCACTCTCTCGCGGGATATCCGCGAGCTGAGGCTGGTCAAGGCGGCCGATGGCGAGGGTGGGCTGCGCTACATGCGGGCTCTCCCGCACCGGGCGGGCGCCGGGCTGGCCGCCGGGCCGGTGGTGACCGGCATGGACCACACGGGCAACCTGCTGGTAATCCACACCCTGCCCGGATTCGCCCAGTCGACCGCGGCGGCGATAGACGGTCTGGGCTGGACCGAGGTGCTCGGCACCGTGGGCGGGGACGACACGGTGATGGTGGTGCTGGCCGAAAAGGCAAACGCTGCCGGGGTGCGGGGCAGGATGCGGCTTTTCTTAAACCCGTTATGATTGTATTATAAG
>VRUH01000046.1:0-6502 GCA_019456185.1 Candidatus Glassbacteria bacterium
GAAAAACAGAAAAGACGACTCGGTGAGGATCCAGTGGGCGTACTCTGTCAGGACCGGGTTTACCGCCACGGCCGCGCCGCCGGACAAGCCCATGCGCGAGCCCGGCCAGGATCATCACCGAGAGTACTCCGGCCAGCAGGACTATTCCCCTGCCGCCGCCGGCCAGCACCTCGTGACGAAGGACCGCGCGCGCCTGCTGGCCGAGAAAATAGATATTCGCATTGGATTTGACCCGCGAGACCAGGTCGGCCGGACCCATCATTCCCAGGTGCGGACGGTAGGGATTCTTCATCAGCAGCTGCTGCTCGTAAGGTATCGCCTGGTCGCCCTCGACAGTATTGTTGCGGATAATCCAGGGGCCCAGCAGCACGGCGGTCGCCAGTGCGAACACGGCGGCTCCCCGCCAGCGCCTGCCGAAAACCATGGCGGTGATTATCCCCAGCGGCAGGGCGATACCGGCGGTGCGGATCAGCACGGTAAGCGATGAGCAAACCGCCCCGGCGGAAAAAAACATAGTTCGCCTGCGGCCATCTTCCTCGCGCTCGCGCACCATCAGGTAGATCGCGAGCAGGCTGAAAAACAGAAAAGACGACTCGGTGAGGATCCAGTGGGCGTACTCTGTCAGGACCGGGTTTACCGCCACGGCCGCGCAGAGGGCGACCCAGACCCGCGGAGGCATCAGCCGCCAGGCCAGCAGGGAAAAAATGGCAACCGAGCCGGCCGAAAAAGCGAGGGAATACAGTTTGAGCAGAATCACGCTGCGGCCGAACAGGACAACCAGCGGAGCCAGCAGCAGCGGGAAACCGAACGGATAGTTGGTGTGCGGGCTCGGCGGACCGGGATTCATGCCCAGCGAGTAACCGTCGCCGAACCTGAGGATTGATTCGGCGAGCAGGATATAGGCGGTGTTGTCGCCTCCGCTGTGCAGCTTGGGGTCGAAGATGGCCAGGCAGAGCAGGACATGCACGCCAACCATTACCGCGATAACAGCCGACCTGTTAGCCGTAATGCGGCCGGCCAGGTCCAGGCTTGCCGCCGGAGGGGTTTTCTGCTTTTTCGATTTCCTGCGGGAGCGGTTACTCAATGGCCGACCTGTTGGAATCTGGAGTGTGGTCCGGGCGGAGACAGGCTGTTCAGTCAAAGAACCGAAAATAGATGATAGCAGCCACCGCCGTGACCGCATCTTTCCAACCGATTTTCTTTCCTTCGCTGTAATCGCGGCCGGAGTAGGAAATAGGAGTTTCGTAAATCCGGCATTTCATCCTGGCCACTTTGGCCGTGACCTCTGGTTCAAACCCGAAGCCGTTCGAGCGCAGCTTGATATTCTTGATCACCTGGCTGCGGAACATCTTGTAACAGACTTCCATATCCGTCAGGTTCAGGTTGGTAAACATGTTTGAGAGCAGGGTCAGAAGCGTGTTGGCCACCGAGTGCCAGAACATGTGTACCCGGACAGTACTGCCGCGGAAACGGCTGCCGAACACGACATCGGCGCGGCCGTCAACTATCGGCTCCAGCAGACGGCAGTATTCCTCGGGATCGTATTCCAGGTCCGCGTCCTGAATGACGATCACGTCACCGGCCGCCTCGGCGATACCCTTGCGCACGGCCGCCCCCTTGCCCTGGTTGGTTTCCTGGAAAAAAACCCTGATCCGCGGGTCGTCCAGCTTGCGAAGGTACTCGCGGGTCCCGTCGGTGCTGCCGTCGTCCACCACGACTATTTCCTTTTCGATATCGACCGCCAGCACCCTGCGCAGGATCTCTTCGATCGTACGGATTTCATTATAGACAGGCATCACCACGGAAAGCGTAAAGCCGCTCTCGGCAGCCTGTCCACGGCCATCATCGTTTTGTGACATTTGATTCATTGACCTTTTAACCCGTTAACTTTTCGGCTCAAAACCGGGGCAAAATAACACCGGCTCCGCAGGAGGCGCAAGTGCGCCAGCCTTTTAGAGAAGTTCATTCATCTTTCTTCCTGATCCTGCGCATGAATTCCTCGAGCCGGTCCAGGCGGTCGAACAACTGGCCGAGCAGCTCCGTGACAAAACCCAGCGTAAAGAGCACGCCGCCGCCCAGGGCGAACAGAATCACCAGGTAGAGCAGCGGACGGTATCCCTGCTGGAGCGCAAACCTGAAATACAGCGCCACACAACCGGTGACGAAAGCGAGCACCAGCATCAACAGGCCGCCGCTGCCGAAGAGGGTCATCGGCTTCTGGCCGAAACTGATCAGGAACCTGACACTGACCAGATCGAGCAGGCCGACCACGGCCCGCCAGGAGCCGGTGTATTTCGAAATTCCACGGCGGCGCGGCAGCAGCTCGATCTCCAGTTCGCCGACACGGTAGCCTTTGTTATAGACCAGTACGACAAAAAAGCGGTGCCAGTCGTGGCGCAGGGGTGTTTCGGCTAAAGCCTGGCGCAGGAACGATTTCATCGAGTTAAGATCATGCACCGGCACCTTGAACAGCCGCCGCGAAATCCAGTTGTAAATTCCTGAGACAAACCGCTTGGTGTAGCTGCCGACCTTGCGGCCGCAGACGACATCGTATCCCTCGTCCATTTTGGCCAGGAACCGGGGGATATCCTCCGGAGAGTGCTGCATGTCGGCGTCATAGAGCACTACCCTGTCGGCGCGGCTTTCATCGTTGCCCGTCTGCATCGCCTCGGCCTTGCCCAGGTTGGTCCGGTGGCGCAACAGGCGAAGGCGCGGTTCGCCGGCGGCGATTCCGCGCGCAAGTTCGTAAGTGCCGTCCGTGCTGCCGTCATCGACCAGCACAATTTCACCGTCCAGGCCGTGCCTGTCGAACATGGCGCACAATTCGGCAACCAGCTCCGTGATATTTTCGCGCTCGTTGAAAGCCGGGACCAACACCGAGACGTCCGGCTTTGTCTCGCTCTGAGTCATCTGAGTTCGGCTCCCCAATGGTTTGAGTGTCCTTGCCAGCTACAGCAAGATTCAGTCCAGTCCTCACCCCCGGCTGGGCGATTCTCAATACTGCTGAAACAGCTTCCCCCATTTCGATTCGTTCAGCCAGCGTTTCACCACCGGTTTACCCCTGAACCGGTACCACAGCTTGTCGTGGTAAACGTAGCTGCCGAATACGAAAAGATAGACCAGGGGCGTGTGGAACAACAGGCGCTGCAGCACTTTCAACGGGCTGAACCAGAACAGGTCGCCCACGCGGCTGGCCATGTTGTCCCCCACCGGGAATTGCATGTCGATTCCGGAGACATCTTCCCCCACAACCTCTATTTCCCGCGGGTCCCCCGTACCAAGTCCCTGTTCGTGGGCGATCCTGATATAGCCGATCCGCAGCGGGTCGAAACCCATCATCCGGGCCGAAACCGCATCGACAGCCACACTGTCGGAACCTGCGACAATCAGGTCGGCCTCCACCGGGACCATCGTGCGGGGGCCGGGCCCGCTGCCGCAGGTCGTTCCATCCACCAGGGCGAAAATACCGCTGTGGATTTCCTGCTGAATCCGCAGCAGGTCCACCAGGGTCTCGTGGATACGACTGTGGGTGTAGTGACGTTTCCGGTTGAGCAGCCCGCCGAACGCGTTCTTCATCGCCCCCGTGGTGGTGGTGTAGATATGGGTCTTGACCGTGGGCAGATGGACGATATTCGTCCCCATGAACTCCCGGGGAATCGTGATTCCCTCCGGGAAGATATCGTCCAGCACGAGCATTTTACCCTTCGGGCGATAGACCTCCCAGGCAATATCTTCTTTACGGAAGTTGTAGAGGGTAGGCACGCCGTAGCGCTCCAGCACACCGACATACCGGTTAAGCCGCTCGCCCATGAGCGCATCAGTAACCACCGTGTCGTTCTGCACGCAGACCAGATCATCACAGCCCATCGCCCGCAGGGCCCGGATCGAACCCTCCATCTGCCAGGGCGTGGTATTGGCCCCCGGATACAGGAAATGCCAGGAGATATTGTCTTTGATGATTGTCCGCGCCGAGTTGTCCAGCGCATCCGGCATACAGGCCAGCTCCGCGAGACGGCAGTAATCGTCGAGCACCGTGTGCGGAGATGTTTTCAGAACCGCCACTTTCGATTTGCTCATATCTCCCCAAGCCCCCGTTCCCGCCAGGCGCAATAATCTCGAACCGGGAATTTTTCCCGCGGCCGGCCGATCGGGCCAGTTACTGTTTAATAAATAACCAGCCAGACCGCAACCACCCAGCCTGCAACCGACGCCAGCAGCCACGGGTCGCGCACGAGCAGGACCGCCGGGTCGCCGCCCTGCTTGCGCTCGTGGATCAGGTACAGGTAGCGGAAAATTCCGTAAATCACTAACGGTACAGTTACCAGCAGTCCGGTGCCGCCCACTTTGATCACCGTCTCCGGGCTGACCGTATAGAGCACGTAGCAGACCAGGGTTCCGGGAGCCACCACAGCGATCATCTGGTCCAGAAAATACTGGCTGTAATGGGCCAGGACACCGCGATGACCCGTGGCGCTCTCCTCCAGCAGCATCAGCTCGCTGCGCCGCTTGCCGAAACCCATGAACAGGGAGAGCAGGAACGTGCAGATCAGCAGCCAGTGGCTGGTCTCGACCCCGATAGCCAGCGTTCCGGCCAGCACGCGGAGGACAAAGCCGGCGGCGATAGTCATCACATCAAGTATCACAACTTGCTTCAGCCAGACTGAGTACAAAATATTTAACAGCAAGTAGCCGAATATTACTATTCTTGAACCATCCGGCAGAAGACATGCAAGCCCCAGTCCCACGCAGCCCAGCGCCGCTCCGAAAAGCCTGACCCCGATTCCGCCGATCCTTCCCGATGCAATCGGACGGTCCTTTTTGAGTGGGTGCAGACGATCCTGCGCGGCATCTTTCAGGTCATTAAAGATGTAAACGAATGAGGAGACCAGACAGAACGAGACAAACGCGGTAATCGAGTGCAGCAAAAGTTCCGGATCGGTAGCTTTACCGGCGAACAGCAGCCCGGCGAACACCAGCAGGTTCTTGGACCAGTGCACCGGCCGCATGGATTTAATCAACTCGCGAATCACCGCTTGTCAGCTCCTTCAGCCTCTGTGCCGGATAATCTGTTCAAGATAGGTTTCAGTCTGGCGCGCGGACTCCTCCCAGCTCAGGCTTTCGGCGAACTCACGGGCCGCCGCGCCCATCCTCCTGCGCAAATCCGGGTCGGTGGCCACCTGTACTATCCGCGCCGAAAACTGGGCCACGTCGCCGGGAGTGAACAGATAGCCCGTGCGGCCGTCGTGCACCGACTCGCGAAGTCCCGGCGAACGGCTGGCCACCACCGGCGTGCCGCAGGCGGCAGCCTCCATGTTGGTAATTCCCCAGCCCTCCTTGGGCGAGGGGTTAAGCACGCAGAGGGCGTGACGCAACAGGTCTGTCTTCTGCTCCTCGGAAACCCGTCCCAGGAAGCTCGTCCGGCCATCGATTCCCAGCTCGTCGGCACGCTTTCGCAGCCGGGGGTAATCGTTACCCGCACCGGCGAAAATCAGCCGCACCCGGCCCTCGAGCCCCGTGTGCAGCGCCCTGACGAAAGCGTCCAGGATCAAGTCCAGCCGCTTGTAGCGCTTGATCCGGCCCATGTACAGCAGGTATGGCTCCTCTGCGCCGACTGTTACGGCTGCGTGGTTGGGAGGGGTGTAGACCGTCGTATCGATCCCGTTATAAACCACCTTGATCCGTTCGGGGTCGAACCCGTTATCGACCAGCTCGGAGCGCGTGTCCTGGCTGACAGCCTGCACCCATTCGCCGCGGTAAAAGCGGGGGATCATCCGTTCCCAGAGCCAGACATAGAGCGCCACGGGAAACACAGCCTCGCGGAATATCGTTGCGCCGAAGAGGTGGTGGAACAGGATCAGACGGGGGAGCCGGGTATGGCGGGGAGTGCGGAAGGGGATCTTGTTGACATCCTCGACCACGATGTCGAAGTTGCGCTCGACATCCAGTTTCTTCATCAGTCCGGGCACCGAATAGTTGAACGTCATGTTGCTGCCGCCGCGGATTATCTTGATCCCGTCGATCTCGGTTTCCGGCTCGCAACCGGGCCAGGCGCAGGTGAGGAACGTAACCTGGTGGCCGGCTGCTGCCAGGCGACGGAAAATCTCGTGGGCGTGGACCTCGGCGCCGCCGGCTTCCGGGTGGGCGATATCGCGCCAGTTTATCAGCAGGATCCTGTATTCCATCGGCAGTCAGCTCCCGGTTGCCAGCCTGGTGGCAAGTACGCCCGGCAGTCCGGCGTCGTAAATCCTCTGCTGGGCCAGTCCGATATCATAGTCCACGCGGTAAAATTCAACCCGGTTTTTCCCGGTGTCGAACACGGCGAACGACGCCTTGGGGTTTCCATCGCGCGGCTGCCCGACACTGCCCGCGTTGATAATGTAACGGCTGCCCTGCTCAGGGTAAAAGCTTTCCGGCTCCTGCGGACTTACGCCGCCGTCTGCGGCCAGCCGAAAAACGGTCGGAACGTGCGTATGACCGTGGAACAGGTAATCAGTTTCGAACG
>VRUH01000046.1:6512-32487 GCA_019456185.1 Candidatus Glassbacteria bacterium
CACGGCCGCATCGAATTCGGTCATCAGGTAGTGCCACTCCAGAGGCTCATCGGGAGTGGAGTGGACAATCTCGAATTCCTTAAAATTTGCGGAGTAGGGCAGTTGACAGAGGAAATCGCGGTGGGCCGGACTCAACGATCCGGCGGTCCACTCGGTAGCCCTGCGGGCGGCCGTGTTGAACCTCGACGGGTCGGTCAGGGCGACGGCGGCCGCATCGTGGTTGCCCATGATCACGGTGTCGCAGCGCGCAATAACGTGATCCAGGCAGGCGTTCGGGTCCGCTCCGTAGCCGACAACATCGCCCAGGCAGATCATCCGGTCCCAGCCGACACTGTCGGCCCTGCTCAGCACGGCTTCCAGGGCTTGAAGGTTGGCGTGGATATCGGAGATCATGGCCCAGCGCATCAGGAGCGGCCCTCCTCTCCCGCGGCGCCGGTATCGGCGAGGTCGGTCAACCTTTCCCTGCGTACTGCATCCAGCACCCCGTTGACAAAGCGGGGCGACTCATCGGTACCGAAGAGCCGGGCCAGTTCAACGTATTCGTTGATTGTGACTTTGGGAGGGATATCGTCGAGATAAAGCAGCTCGGCCACGCCCAGACGGAGGATAATCCTGTCCAGCCTGGCCAGTCTGTCGGGCGACCAGTTTTTGAGAAAACCGGCGATCGCACCGTCTACCTCGTCCAGGTGTTTTTCCAGTTCCACGACCAGGCGAACCGTGAGTTCCCGGTTCTGTTCGCCGATCCTGCGCCAGCGGAAGAAGTCCCGCAGAATAACCTCGCCGGGCTCATCGCTGAGATGCATGGTGTAGGCCACCTGCACGGCCCATGTCCTGGACTTGGTGCGTTTCTTCATGGGCCATCCAACTGGAGCTTAATATCAATCAGCGCCCGCGGCAGGTGGGCCGCCAGCCGGAATCGTCACCGGATCAAATTTCGCCGCCGCCGTAAAGGCTCATCATCTCGATAGCGCTCATCGCGGCTTCCGCGCCCTTGTTGCCCGCCTTGGCCCCGGCGCGCTCGAGCGCCTGGTCGAGCGAGTCGGTGGTCAGCACGCCGAACACCACCGGGATTTCGGCTTCCAGCGAGGTCTGGGCGATCCCCTTGGCCACCTCGGCGGCGATATAATCGAAATGGGGCGTGTCGCCGCGGATCACCGCGCCGATCGCGATAACCGCGTCATACTTGCCGGACAGGGCCAGTTTGCGGGCAACCGGGCTGATCTCGAGCGATCCGGGGACCCGGAAGACTGCGATGTCATTGTCGGCGGCGCCGTGACGAACCAGCGCATCCACCGCTCCGTCGGCCAGCCGCGAGGTGATCAACTCATTGAACCGTGAAACCACCAGCGCCACCCGCTTGCCCCGGGCGTCCATTTTACCTTCAACATACTTTGGCATTTTCTCCCCCGTCGGGATAATAGCGCAAAAAGTGTGTTACTTGATTTCCTGTTTGTCCTGCTCGCCGACCTTGAACAAGCGGTGCCCCATCTGTTCCCGCTTGGTTTCCAGGTAACGTCGGTTGTAGTCGTTGGGGTCCTGCTCCAGCGGCACCTGCTCGGTCACGCTCAGTCCGTAGCCGCCGTAAATAAAAGCGTCGACCTTCTTGGGATTGTTGGTCAGCAGACGGACGCTGCTCAAGCCCAGGTCCTTGAGAATCTGAATTCCCACGCCGTATTCGCGCTCGTCGCCGGCAAAGCCCAGCTCGAGATTGGCCTGGATCGTATCCAACCCCTTGTCCTGAAGCGCGTAGGCCTTGATCTTGGGGGCCAGGCCGATCCCCCGCCCCTCCTGGTTGAGATAGACCACCACTCCCAGGCCCTCCTGCTGCACCATCTGCATGGCCGTGTTGAGCTGGTAGCGGCAGTCGCAGCGAAGGCTGCCCAAGGCGTCGCCGGTCAGGCAGCTGCTGTGCACGCGCACCAGCACGTCGCTCTTGCCGGCCACCGGCCCGCAGACTAGCGCCAGGTGGCTCTCGTTGCTGTAGGTGGTCTCGTAGAGATGCATGTCGAACTTACCGCAGGCCGTGGGCAGCACCGTCCGGGCCGTGCACTGGACAATCTTCTCGCGGCTCTGGCGGTAGCGGATCAGGTCCTGGATCGAGGCCACCGGCAGATTATGCTCGCGGCCGAACTCGAAGAGGCGCGGCAGACGGGCCATCGTGCCGTCCTCGTCCATGATCTCGCAAAGCACTCCGATCGGCTGCATGCCGGCCAGCCGCGCCAGATCGACAGTGGCCTCCGTGTGCCCGGCCCTGCGCAGAACCCCGCCCTCGCGGGCGCGCAGGGGGAAGATATGTCCGGGCCTGTTGAAATCCGACGACCTGGAGCGGTTGTTGCACAGGGCTTTAACCGTTGCGGCCCGGTCGTGGGCCGAGATACCGGTGGTGGTGCCGGCCTTGACATCAACGCTGACCGTGAACGAGGTCCCCTGGGCTTCCGTGTTCTGGTCCTCTCCCACCATCTGGATCAGATTCAGCTCGTCAGCCCTCTGCTCGGACAACGGCACGCAGATCAGCCCGCGGCCTTTCGTGGCCAGGAAATTGATTTTTTCCGGGCTGACGTGCTCGGCGGCGAAAATCAGGTCGCCCTCGTTCTCGCGCCGCTCGTCATCGACCAGGATTGCCATGCCGCCGGTACGCATCTGTTCGATTACGTCTTCAATCGGTGCCATTTTGTATTTCTCGCTCACCATTCCTCATCCCTAAGTATTTATTTCAGCCGGGCTTAATAGCCCCAGCCGCGAAGTTTTCCCTCGGTAAGCGTCCCGGAAGCCGGACGGGTCCGCTCCAGCGCCGCTACCACGTACTTGCCGATTATATCGGTCTCCACGTTGAGCGTATCGCCGATCCGGCGCATCCCGAGCGTGGTGTGATCCAGGGTAAAGCCGATCAGCGAGACCGTGAAACCCTGCTCGTCCAGCCGCGCCACAGTCAGGCTCACACCATCGACCGCCACCGAGCCGCGCCCGACAATGCAGGGTGCGATCTCATCGTTCAGCGCGAACTCCATCAGCACGCTCTCGTCGAGACGGCGGATGGCGCTCACCGTGGTAGTGGAATCGACATGCCCCTGGACGATATGACCGTGAAGCCTGCCTCCGGCGGCCACGGGCCGCTCGAGATTAACCCTGCCGCCCACCACCAGGCCGCCCAGGTTGGTCTTGGCCAGGGTCTCGGTCCCCGCCTCGACCCGGATGGTGCCGCGCTCCACTGATGTGGCGGTCAGGCAGACGCCGTTGACCGCCAGCGAGTCGCCGGGACGGGCGTCCTCGGCCAGAGGTCCGGACTCGATAGTGAACGATTTTCCTCCGCCCAGCCGGGCGGCCGCGGAAACCGTCCCCAGATACTCGATAATTCCGCTGAACATAGTAACCTCTATGATAACATAAAGCCTTAATTCAGGCAACGGCGGCGATTGCCGGGTCAATCCAGACGGGCGGTGAGATAGAAGTCCTCGCCGGACAGCCTCTGCTCCACATCCCTGAGCGCCAGTCCGCTGCGACCGGCCCCGATATCGCCGATCCCGTGCAGCGGCCCGTCCTCACCGAGCAGACGGGGCGAGATGAACAGGTGCAGGCGCTGGACCAGGTGCTCGCGAAGACAGGCCGTGGCCACCCGGCGGCCGCCCTCGACCAGCACACTGGTGATTCCTCTTTGGTAGAGTAATTTCCCAACCTTGTGCAAGTCGAACAGACCCTCGCTGTTACTGCCCAGTTCAACCAGCTCCAGGTTGCCGCCCCCCAGCGCCGTAAGCTGCGGCCGTCCGGCCCGCTCCGGGTCGAATAAGATGAATGTCGGATACCTGTCGCTGGAGGCAACCAGTTTGCAAAGCGAGGGTATCCGCAGGCTGGGGTCGAGCACCACGCGGACAGGCTGCTGCGCGCCCCTGATGCCGCGAACGGTGAGCAGCGGGTCATCGGCGATCACGGTAGGCACACCCACCAGCACCGCGCCGTGCCGGGCGCGCAGGCCGTGGGCCAGGCGCAGCGAATCGCGGCCGGAAATCTGGGTCCGCAGACCCGGCCCCTCGGCTATTTTGCCGTCGAGCGTCTGGGCCAGCTTGAGCGAGACGAACGGCGAGTCGGTGAGTACATTGTGAATGAATATCTCATTGAGCCTGCGGGCCCGATCAGCCAGCAAACCGACTTCCACCTCGATCCCGGCGCGGCGCAGCCTGGCGAAACCCCTGCCTTTCACCAGCGGATTCGGATCGCGCATCGCGGCCACCACCCGTGCTACCCCGGCCTCGATCACCGCCTCGGCGCACGGCGGGGTCCGGCCGGTGTGGGAGCAGGGTTCAAGGTTGAGATAAAGCGTCCCCCCGGCTGCTCTCGGTCCGGCCCGGTGCAGTGCAACCAGCTCGGCGTGTGGTTTTCCGGCGGCACGATGGCTGCCCTGGCCGACAATTTCGCCGCGCGCGACAACCACCGCACCCACCAACGGGTTGGGCGCGGTCCGTCCGGCCCCTTCCGCCGCCAGCTCAAAGCAGCACTCCATCATTTTTCTGTCGAACTCACTATTCATCATGCAGTTACCGTAAAGAAACAGCAGGGGCCGGCCCCACCGGGAACCGGCCCTTTGAACTGATAGAAACTCTTACCGGCTATCCGGTTCAGTCGTCGATCTTGCTGAAATCTTCCTTGCCGACCCCGCAGGCGGGGCAGACCCAGTCATCCGGCAGATCATCGAATGAGGTCCCGGGTTCGATACCCTGGGTGGGATCACCCTCTTCCGGATCGTAAACCCACTCGCACACGTCGCAAATCCATTTCTGCATCTCCTGCTCCTTTCATGGATAAAAACAGCCGGATGAATGGTTAAATTACGGTCTGAAATTCAATCCCGCAATCCAATTTCAATTCAGCGGCGCCGGATGCGGCGCCACCGGGTCAATTTTTTCGGGTAGACAGAGTCTCCAGCAGAGTACTGTCCAAGCCGTCAAGCGAGTCAAGCACCACGTGGGCGCCGTTGTAATTTGCGTTAAATTCATTGCGGACCGCAATAACCGCCATGCCCGCGGCCCGGCCCGCCCGGATTCCGGCCCAGGCGTCCTCGAGCACGATACACCGCCCGGGTCTTGCGCCCAGCCTGCGCGCACCTTCCAGGAAACATTCCGGATCGGGTTTACCCTTGCGCACCTCGTCGCCGGTGACGACGGTATCGAAATCGCCGTCCAGACCCGTGATTTCCAGCAGGCGGCGGACATAGCGGCCGACCCCGCTGCTGACCACCGCGGCTTTTATGCCCGATTCCCTGAAGAGCGACAGCGATTGCCTCATCCCCGGCATCAAATCGACGCCGTTCTCGATCAGCTCCATGAAGATCGCATGCCGCTCATCTGCCCACCGCTGAGGCGGAATATCCAGGCCAAGGGAATCCACCACCAGCGATGCGATATCGATAACGCGTTTGCCATAGAACGAACCCCGCACCTCGTCCGAGAGTTCCTCGAGCGAACGGCCGTAGACATTGAGGGCTTTTTCGCTGGCGACTCCATGCAGAGGTTCGCTGTCAACAATCAACCCGTCGAGATCATAAAGTGCGGCTTCAAAATTCACCCGTTCTCCTCTCGTTCAGCTCAATATCGGGGGAGACGGTCAGCAATTCCCCACCATCGGCCACCCACCAATTCCTTGCGCATCAATTACGGCGCTGTTAGCTTCAATCCGGAGACAGCAAACAGGTATTTCCAACAATATACTTTCCGGCGGCAAAAAAGCCAACCTCAACCTGGATCCGCCATATGTATTTCGATTGGGTCACCTGGAGTATCTGGGCAATCGGCCTCGTAATCCTGATTGTCTGGATCTACGTTCCGGCCAAGGAATTCGCCCAGCTTCTGAAAGACCGCAAACATGGCCACCGCCAGCCCCAGAAACCACCGTCCGCGGAACAGTAAACCGGTATCTCACTTGTTTTTCCCGAACGAGACAATCGAACTGCTGGCAATCTGATCGTAGTCCCTCTTGAGTTTGCTCAGTTGTTTGTTTAACTGGGTTAGCAGTTTAAATTCACTGTCTTTTTTATCGATCAAGCTGTTCTGGTTCTGACGGTCGCTTTTCGCCTTTTTCAGTTTCTCCATCCAGAGCGCCTTCTTGCCGTTGAGTTCTCCCCAGAGGTTCTCGATCATTTCCTTGCGCCGTAAGATAATCCGGCCGAGGTCGCTCTCCATCTCCTTATCGACCCCTTTGCACTCATCGCGCAGGATCCCGAGGATTTCCCTGATCTGGTCCCTGACAGTGCCCATTTCACCGTTCAACAGCAGCAAATCCCGGACACGGCTGTTATAGGATACCCGCAACTTTTCCAGTTCCGCCTGAAAAGTTGTGTAGCGGCGGTAGTGAAACCCCCGTTCCCTGCTGCATTTCTGGTATGCGGCCTTGGCCTCCTGCACTTTACGCTGGTGGCGGAAAATCAGGATCGCCCCCACCAGGACCATAACCGAAATCAACAGGGCCAAGGTAAACATCAGCATCACGCTCATCGCGTTCTCCCTCGTTGCTGAACGCCAAGTTGGATCTAACCTGTCCGCCGGGCGATCAGGCGATCCGCAGTGCGGGACGCAAGCGCCATGATAGTCAACGCCGGGTTGACCGCACCCGAGGTCGGAAACGCGCTCCCGTCGCAGATATACAATCCCGGCACGTCGTGGCATGCTCCCCAGCGGTTCACCACACTGGTGTCCGGGTTATCGCCCATCCGGCAAGTCCCCAGCGGGTGTGCGCTGCCGTTGGAGATATGATACAACTCCCAGTCGTCGGCGCCGCCGGCCCGGCAGATTTTCCGCGCGACAGCCATCGCATGCTCGTAACGGCTGAACTCGCTGCCCGGGCGAACATAGCGCACGCGCGGCCTGGGGAAACCCTCGTCATCTGTATCGTCAGGATCGGGATAGACCATATTCTCCACGCGCGCCTGGTCCTCGCCCACCATCGCCAGGCGGATCATCCGGTTGTAGCTGCCCATCACGTCCATCAACTTTCCACCCCAGTCGTTCTGCTCGAAATACCAACTGACAAATGTGGCCGGCGGCGAGGGCAGGAGGGAGACGTAGAGCGTATAGCCGCGGTCGAAATCCCCGTCGGGCGTCCCCTCGTAAAAATCCTGCACGTTGATTCCGCCGCTGATCCCCATGTAGGCGTTAACCTCCTCCGGAAAGCGGGCCATGTAGCGTCCTCCCGTGTGGCACATCAGGTTGCGGCCGACCATCCCGCTGCGCGCCCCCAGCCCTTCGGGGTGGGCGGGGCCGCGGCTGCGCAGCAGCAGGGTGGGGTTCAGCAGCGCGCTGCCGCAGAGCACCACGAGATCGGATGCGGCCTTTTGACGGATTCCTTCGCTGTCGCTGTAAACCACGCCTGTCACGCGCCCGGCGGTGTTGGTTTCGATAGTGAGCACCTTGTGGCCGCTGCGGATTTCCGCACCGTTGTTGACCGCGGCCGGGACATAGGTCATCTCCGGCGAACTCTTGTCCCCGATCATGCAGCCCTCACCGCACTTGGCGCAATAGGTGCAGGCGGGCCGTCCGCGATAGGGCCTGGAGAGAATCGACATCGGAGTGGGCGCCGGATGGTAGCCCAGCTTGCGCGCGCCGTCGGCGAAATACCGCGAGCCCCTGCTCACCGGGTGCGGAGGATTGGGATACGGGCCGCGCGGAACCTCGAAGACGTTATCGCTACTGCCGCTGGCTCCGGTGAAAATTTCGACTTTATCGTAAAACGGTTCGAGTTCCCGGTAGCTGATCGGCCAGTCGACACCGCAGCCGGAGCGGGTGCGGGTGGTGAAATCGCTTTCGTGGAGACGGAAGAACACACCGGCGTAGAACAGCATGCTCCCGCCCACGCACTTGACCATCGACGGGCGGATGCTGTCCCGCTCGTAGGTCAGACCCGTGGGGATACGCTCGGCCCGGCCGTCGTGAAAGTCACGGAACGGACTGTACCACGGCCCCTCCTCAAGGGCCAGCACGTTCCAGCCCGCGCCCGAGAGCGCCCCGGTCACCACACTGCCGGCGGCACCCAGACCGACCACGATCGCGTCGTATTCGCTGTTGGCCATAAGTTACTCCCAGCTTACCGAGAGCCGCAGGTGCTCGGGATAACCGGTGAACTGGTTCGTGTCCCGGTACCCGGCGAAACGCAGCCCGTTCTCACTCGAAAAATATGTGCTCAGGATCAACGAACGCAGCTCGCCGAAATTACCGCGAAAAGTATTATCCTGCTGCTGCAACTCTCCTAAAACAGTCGCCCTCTCGCCGGGGCCGAGCTCGACGAATCTCAGTCCGCCTCGTGCCGCCGAGTCGAGCGAATCCAGCGCGGCCCGGTATCGCTCCCTGACATTTTCCTCCAGCGCGGCGAACGAAGCCAGCAGTTTTTCCGCGACCGGGGAATCGTGCCAGGTGGACCGATCGCCGTCGGGGGCGACCGTTTCGGCCAGCGCCAGCAGTGAAAGGCTTGCGTGGCTTTTCTGCGCGGCGCGCCCTGCTCCCGGCAGTGTCCCAACCGCCGCAACCGCAACCGCCGCCCGGATAAATGATCTTCGACGCATGGCTCAACTCGACTGACGGTAGAATCGTCTCAGCGGGTATCGATCCGCTGAAGGAGGTAAAAGCTGTCCGGCCAGACCTCGGCCGAGGGGTAGTAGCGTAATTCCACGACTGTATTTTCACCAGCCGGGGCCGACAAGCGCATGGTTGCGTTCGCCTCCAGCTTGACTTTTCTCTCCCATAACCTGTCGCTGCCGTCCGGACTGGTGACAGCCAGTATCAGGCTGTGATGAGCGGAGACCGGGAATGAATGGGCGAGCACGAGATTGGTTATGGCCACGCTCAGGGAATCGCCGTTGCCGGTAACAGCCATCTCCGCACCCGAGGCCAGCATCACCGGGTCCCGCGAGCCGCTCATCCGGTGGGAGCGATGAGTGCGGACAGAGCCGTCGTCCGCGTGCCCGGCATCGGCAGCAGCACCGTCCACGGAGGGCATGTGGCACTTCCGGCAGTCGAATTTGTTTCCGTCGGCCCAGCGATGGCACCCGGCGCAGAACTCAGCCCCCGAGTAACGCTCAGCCTGATTTGTCCAGTGCGGCACGTAGAGGGGCTCTGCCGAGGACCAGATTGTTTGTCCGGCGTCCACGTGGCAGCTCAGGCAGTCGATACCGCTCTGACGGGAATCCTGCCGGGCGGCGGGAGCCGCATCCATCTCCTTGCCGGCCACGGTTTCCGGGGAATGGCAATCGCAGGAGCTCCGGCCGGCAGAGGTGCTTTTTTCTTTCTTGTAAACGAATACCGGCGAATCGCAGGCCAACGCGTGCAGCGACGAGGACCATTCCTCGTAAATGGCGCAATGGCAGGTGGCGCAGTCACCGACACCCACTTCCGCGTACGCATTCAAGGCCCAGATGGCGATCAGGGCTGCCGGTACGCAATTCATCCTTTTGAGTTCGGCAAAATGCAATCGAATTTCCTTTGGCGAGCGGATAAACGGACAGGGAAACCGGCATGGTGGAACTTTCGCAATTGTACACACTGAATGCATTAGTGTCAAGTAACTTAAGATGTTAAAGGGCAGTCACACACTAGCCGATATTTCGAGCATCAACCCTTTTGTTGACAAACACCGCATCACAATTGTAGCTTAGTACACTTAGCATGTAAAAAAAGTCAGTGGGGGCAGCCTGATGCAAAACAACGCCATGAGAAAGACACGCAGGAAACTCGGAGGACAGAGTTCTTTCACGTCCGATCAGAAAAAGCTGGTGGAGGAACTGTCGAAAACCGATTTTTTCTCCACGTTCACCTTCGAGGAGATTGCCCTTTTGATGTTCTGTGCGGAGAATATCAAATGCGAAACCGATGAGATGATATTCCGCGAGGGCGATGTCGGCCACCAGTTTTTCGCTATCCGCAAGGGAAAGGTCAAAATCAGAAAAGAGAAGAGCGGAACGATCCTGGCCACTCTGGGTCCCGGCGAGGTGTTTGGAGAGATGGCCGTGCTGGACAACCAGCCGCGATCCGCCTCTGCTATTTCTGTCAAGTCCTCCGAGTTGTTTGCATTCGATGGTCACAGGCTGCTGGATGATTTTCCCCACCTCAGTGTCAAGCTCCTCCGCTACCTCGCCAGGGAGCTGTCCCGCAGACTGCGCGAAGCCGACATGCTGATCGACAAATTCTGAGTCTGCCGTCTTTGTACGGAAATTAACGACTGGGCCGGACCGGCGCCCGCGTTGACGGCCAGGGCCGGACCGCACGAAGGTTCTGCAGGTTGCATTGCAGGCAATAATCCAAGAAAGGCTACCTCGACATGTTTCATGCCGAAATACTCGAAAAGCTGCGTAAAGAGGCATCCGGAGGCAGGGCGCTGGAATATGTCCTGCGTTTCTGGCCCTACGACAGGCTATCAACGTTTCCCGGCTATCAGCGTGCTGCCGACGAAACGCGAATGATCATGGAAGAACTGGGCTTCAGTGAAGTGGAGACAATAAGGTACGCCACCACCGGCAAGAACTTTTTCGCCGACTGGGAAGGCCCGCAGGGCTGGGACGCCATCCACGGCACGCTCGACGTGAGCGCGCCCGACGGCGAGACACGCCGGATTGCCGACAGAGCCTCGGACCCCTGCCATCTGATGCTTTGGTGCGGCAGCACCCCCGCCGGCGGCCTGAAAGCCCCGATCGTGCGGGCCGACGGCAAAGGTTCGCTCAAGGGCAAGCTGGTTTTCCACGACCAGGTGGCTCTGGACTCGAAGCTCCGCAAACGATTGATCGAAGAGGGTGCGCTGGGAGTGATCAGCGACGAACTGCCCTACTGGCCCGATGTGCGCAACCGTGAAGACAACATGGACCTGGTGCGCTGGCACAACTCATTCCTGTTTCCGGCCAATGAGGAAAACCTGCTGGCGTTTTCGATCAAGCCCGCCGACGGTGACTGGCTCAGGCGGCTGCTGGCCGAGCACGGCGAACTAGAGTCGTCGGCTAACGTGGAATGCAGGCTCTATGAAGACACTCTGCCGGTTACCACAGGGGTGATTCGCGGCAGCGTGGAACCCGAGAAAGAAATCTGGCTGATCCAGCACCTCCACGAGGTCGGCGCCCACGATAACGCGAGCGGGGTCGCCACCGCGATCGAGGCCGTACGCGCTCTCAAGAAACTGGTGGAGAGCGGAGTGCTGGAGCCGCCCCGCCGCACCATCCGGGTAATCTGCTCCTGGGAGATTATCGGCTTCCTGGCCCATCTCTGCGCCAATCCCGAAATCACGCAGAATGTGGTCTGCGCTTTCAACCCGGATATGGTCGGGCCGGACATGGAAAAGTGCAAGAGCTGGCTGCAGCTATATGTTGAGCCCCATTGCAACCCGCACTGTATCGACGATCTGACCGTGGACCTGACCCGCCGGCTGTTCGCCCATCACCCCCGCTGGCACTGGGAAATCAAAGAGTTCATGATCAACGATAATTTCATGGCCGACCCTGCTATCGATGTGCCGACGCCGTCGCTGATATTCATGCGCGACCGTCACTACCACTCCTCGAGCGACCGTCCGGAAAACCTGAGCCCGCAGGTCATGGGCGAGATAGCCGCCCTGCTGGGCGCAGGCGTGTACGCGTTCACCAACGGCGGCGAGAAGTCGGCGGTCGAGGTGGCTGAGCTGACGCTGGAAGAGTCGCTGCGGCAGTTGGCCTCACTTACCGCCAGGCAGCAGAATGGGACTGCCTTCGACGAACGGGTGCGGTACCTGCGGCCCATTTTTGAATCGAAACTGGAATCGACCCGCGATTTTCTGGTCCGGGGTGACAGGAACGGCAAGCTGGAAGATGCTGTCAACGCGGCAAAGAGCAAGATCGCGAAATTTATCGAGGTGGGACGGAACGGCAAGTCCAGCTACAGCCGCAAGCCCTCCGACCGCAAGGAAAAAGAAGCCGCCTCCCTTGTGCCCGTGCGCAAACTGTGGGGTTCTTACGGCCTGGCCCGGGTCCCGGAGAAGGTCAGGACCAAGCGCAAGCTGAATTTCAGTACCTGGTCCTACGACGACAACGCGCCGATATTCTGGGCTGACGGGAAGCGGAGCATTTTCGACATCCAGTGGATGGTTGGCCAGGAGCTGGGCAAGACACCGGATATCGAATATCTGCTGACCCTGTTCCGCACGCTCGAGGAGTACGATTATTTCGAGTTGAAAAAGGCGTGAGCGGGACGCGCGTTTATCCGTGGTAGGTCGGCATTTGGCGGTGCCGCTCGATCATCCTGCGGATAAAGTTGACGGCGTGAGAGAGCATCAGTTCGTAGAACACCTTCCCCTTTTCGGCTGTCGCCCTGGTGGCAAGCCCCCAGGGTTTGCCGCCGCTGAGGGCCGGGATCGAGAACATATCCAGTTCTGCTCGCATGGCGTCAGGGTCACCGTCTTCAAGCATATCCGCGCGCACAGTCTCCGGCCACAGATGCATCATCACCGATACCTCTATTTCCCCGCAATGCAGCTCGTTTTTACCCTCGAAAATTTTCGTCATTTCGGAGTGCGGCACGATTTCCCAGGGATCGATAAAGATCGTTTTGCGGCCCTCGGTGCGGTAGTTGATTCGCCTGACCGCCGGCCGCAGAGCGTAATTACCGCCGTGCGAGTTGACAATCACCACGATCTCGAAGCCCTGGCGGTAAAGGCAGTCGACCACGTCTGTCACTAGCGCATCCAGCGTAGCGGGCATCAGGGTCACCGTACCCGGCGCACCGGAGTTTTCCAGCGAGGTTCCGAACGGCAGGGGAGGCAGCAGGTAGCTGTTGAATTGCGCGGCGATATCCGCGGCCAGACGGGCGCTCTGCCGGATATCCGTATTCAGCGGCAGGATACCGAAATGCTGCTCGCAGGCTCCCACCGGCAGGAAAGCTATTTCGGCTCCGGCCTCGCCGAGTTCGCGGCTGGTGGCGTTTGTATCGGTCATAATCTCCCCACTCCCTGTGGATCTTAAAGATAACAGCAGCGGTTGAATTACCTGAGAATATAACGCACTCCGTCAATTATGCCACCAGCTAAACGCCATTTAATATCATTGAAGTCGTTTTGTGGGCCGGGAGTCGATACGGTGCGGGCTGTGGTGCTGTTCAGCCCTGGGAGGTCTTTTTGCCGCGGGAGAGCAGGCTCTGGTAGATATTCTTGAATCCGGCCGCCTGTTCTTCGCCGGGTTTGGGCGCCTCGGACATGATCCGGCGCACTTCGTCGGGGTCGTCGATCTCGGCCAGGGTCGTAATACTACTCTCGGTAACGCCCAGCAGCAACAGGCGGTCGAAAAACTTGACCAGGGTGACAGCTTTCTTGGGGCCGAGGTGGAACCGGCGGATCACCTGGAATTGTCCGCCGGGTGAGCCCCCGCCGAGGGGACGGACCAGGAACTTGCGCAGGAAGTGGAGAAACAGGACGAGCAGTCCGATGACGATCAGGACCATCGAAATGTTTTTTACGCTGAATACCGAGTCGGGTTTGTCGTAGCTGAGGTCAAGAGGGCGGCCGGGCCGGGATTCGCCTGTGCGCTGCCGGGCAAGCCGTTGGATAACGCTGTCGGCAGCTCCTGCGGGTCCGGTCGAATCGGCTCCGGCATGGTGCGAACTGTCGGCCAAAACGGCTGGGGCATTCGGCCCGGCGGTATCGGGGTGCGGAGCCGCGGACAAATGGCTATCGATCAGGATTGCGGAAGAAAGAAGGATCAGACCTGTCAGTAAGCTCCGTTTGCGCCTGCCGACACCGTTATATCCCCGACCACGGGCAAGCGGGCTCCAATTCGGTTCGGTCACTTTTTCTTCATTCCTTCGGTTAAGCCTGCGGCGTAAAGTGTTGCTCAGCGCCCTCAGCTGGACTGCAGCATCTTGATCCGCTCTTCCATGCTGATCAGATGCGTGACCCTGACTCCGAAATTTTCCTCCACAACCACAACCTCGCCCTCGGCGAGCTTTTTGTTGCCGATCAGCAGGTCGACCGATTCTCCGGCCATTTTGTCCAGTTCGACAACGGAACCGGGACCGAGTTCCAGGATATCCCGGACCAGCATGGTCGTGCGGCCCAGCTCGATCGAGATGTCGAGCTTGATATCCATCAGCAGTTCGAGCCGCTCGCGTTCCCTGTCGCCGATATCGGCCATCTGCGGCATGGCGATAGCGCCGCCGCCGGCCATCGAAGCGCCCGCGGATTCGGTGGCCGTATCCCTCTCATCACCGCCGGCGGCATCCAGTCCGGACAGGTCCACATCCAACTCACCGGCTGCACTCTCGACTTCCGGCGCCTCACTCTCTTGCGCGGCGCCGCCCAGCGAGGCGGCTGCTTCCTGGATCACCGAGTAAGGGATCACCAGCGCCAGCTTACCTTCGGCGTTACCCTCGATATCGAGTTCGAGCACCGAGGCGGTCATCTCTTCGAGATCGATTTCCGACTCGGCGACCGTAGCCAGCCTGGCCGACGAGGGTTGGAAATCGACAGACTTGCCCACCTTGGCAGTCAGCGAGGTGGCAGTTGCGCCCATCATCTGGTTGATGCCTTCCTGGATGGCGTCGACGTGATCATCGTTGAATTCGGCGTCGCCTTCGCCCATCATCATCAGATCACTGAGCTTGGCTACCAGCGGCTTGTTGATCAAAAAATAGGTTGTCGCGTCGAAACCGCTGGCGAACTGGCTTTCGACCACCACGATCTCGTCGGCGAAATTTTCACCCAGCGCATCGGCATCGGCTTCACCTGCGCTTTCGACCTTGATCTCGATCTTCTTGTCCAGCAGGGTGGACATAACCACCGCGCTCTCCTCGGCCACCAATCCGGCGAACTCCTGGAGTGCCTGCTGTTCTTCGGGGGTCAGCGTGAAGTTACTCATCCTTGATCGCTCCCTGTTTGATTTCGGAGACTACCTGCACGGCTTTATGGCCGCGGTAGACTCCGGGCTTGCCCCTGAATTTGGACGCGTCGCCGACACTGAGTTCCAGCAACTGGTCCAGCCTGTTGTCCAATTTGATGATATCGCCTTCCTCCAGCCCAAGAATTTCGCGCAGAGTCAACTGGGTTCTGCCCAGGTTGACCGTCACGGGGACATCGGCGCGGCGCAGCTTGTGACGTACGATAGATTCATCGTGGTGCGAGCGTTTTTTCTGGTTGTGCGCGATCTGGTGCTGGGCGCTCAGTTTCGGCATCACGTCTTCCAGCACGAAATAGGGAAAACAGAGGTTGAGCAGGCTGCTGAAATCCGAGATTTTGACCTCGAAAGAGATCATGATCGCGGTCTCACCCGGCGGGCTGATCTGGATCAACTGCGGGTTGGTCTCGAAATCCTCCAGCTCCAGGGTCAGCGGCGTGATATTCTGCCAGGAGCGCACGAGCTGCTCCAGGGCGTTATCGACAATCTTCTTCATCACGTTCTGCTCGATAATCGTGATCTCACGGGCTTCCTGGATCACGCCGCCCTCGCCGCCGAAGCTGCGGTCGATGATGTAGAGCACGAGTTGAGGGCTGATTTCCAGAATCGCATCGCCCTCGAGTTCCTTGATGTTGAAGATATAAACCGCGCTGGGATCGGCCATCGACATGATAAACTCGGAGTAGGTAAGCTGGTCCACCGAGGTCAGGTCGATATCCACCAGGCTGCGCAGCCGGGTGGACAGATGGGTTGCGAAACCGCGGGCGAACGATTCGTGAATCGTCTGGATCGTGCGGAGCTGATCCTTGCTGACCCGGTTAGGGTGCTTGAAATCATAGAGACTGACCAGCTTTTCCGTCTGCTCGTCCTCGACTCCGCTTTCGGGCGCCTCGGCCCCCAGATCGGTTCCGAGTCCCTCACCGCTCAACAGGGCATCGATTTCTTCCTGTGACAGAATCTTGCTCATAAGCCCTTATCCGTGCCTTTACTGGATCGTGTATTTCGAGAACACCACTCTTGGTACTTCCAATTCCTCGTATTTCTTGCTGAAATACTTGCCGATAAGCGCGTTGATATCGTCCTTGAGTTCCTCGCGCAGAATTTCCTGGTCCTTGAAATCATCGAGCTCGTCCATCCTTTTCCGGCTGATCCGCGCGATTATCAGCGAGCGAAACTCGGCGTCCATGTCCGCCATCTCATCGGCGTATTCCTTTTGAATGTAGACGTTGATACTCACGCTCAGATAACGCTGGCCGCCTGTCTCGGCCGGGTTGGCAATCACGTCTTCGACCGCGAAGGTGACAAATTCGCTCAGATCATCGATATCCCCGCCGAGACGCCCTTCGGCTGCCTGCGTCTCCGCGGGGAGCGGTTTAGTCTCCGGAAGCTGCGGCTCGATATAGTTGCTGACCACGAAATAAGCCAGCACCGCCTGCACCATCACCAGCGGCAGGCCGATGAGGACCAAGGTTTTAGGCGACAGCTTCGACTTAGACGAGGGTTGCTCTTGCTCCTCCGTCCCCTCTTCCGTCATTTCTTCAGGATCTTGTGCCATTGCAAGTACTCCGTGGGATTCGAGATTCCGCTTCCTGCCCGTTGAACCGGGACTGAATCACTTGAACGGGTCCTCGGTTTCCTTTTTATACTCCATGAAAATTTCGATTCTTCTGTTTTCCGCCCTTCCTTCCGGCGTTTCGTTATCAGCCACGGGATGGTACTGTCCGTAGGCCACCGGCGCCAGCCGGCTGGGATGAATCTTGGAAAACTGGGTCGCGAAATTAACCACTCCCAGCGCCCTGGCGAACGACAGGTCCCAGTTGGTCTCGAATTCCCCGCCAGCGATACGGGCATTGTCCGTATGCCCTTCCACCCGGATCACGTTCGGCCAGCCGCGGGCGATATTGAACACCTCCTCGAGCAGCGGGTAGGATGCCGGATTCATTTCCGCACCGCCGGTTTCAAACAGCACGGGCGCGCTGATCGACAGTGCAACGCCCTTGTCCTCGATTACAACCTTAACGCTTTCGCCGAGGTTCTTGCTCTCGATAAAGTCCTGCAGGTTGCTGATCGACTTGTCGATAATCGCCCGCTGGATATTTTTCAGCGTCGGCAGCGGAACATTTTCCAGCCTGATAATCGCCGGGCTGGCGGACATCACGCCGAAAGCTCCGCGCAGACTGCCTGCCGCCACCCAGAAATCCCGCTCCTGGATCGTGCTCATCGAAACAATCAGCACGAAGAAGCACAGCAGCAGGCTCATCAGGTCGCTGAACGTCGTCAGCCAGGCCGGTGCGCCAGCTACGCACTCAGGGCATTTATCCTTGGCCATCGAGAGACCTCGAGCATTTTCAAAGAACTATTATTCCACGATCGCCCGCCGAAGCTTGGGCGAGATAAACGAAGTCAGTTTCTGTTCCACGATCCGCGGGTTATCACCCGACTGGATCGACAGTATCCCCTCGATCATCATTTCCTTGACCAGGATTTCCTCCGCGCTGCGGCGCTTGAGCTTGGTGGTCATCGGGACGAAGAGGAGATTGGCCAGCAGCGCCCCGTAGAACGTCGTGATCAGCGCCACAGCCATCTTGGGACCGATAGTCGAGGGGTCGTCCATCGTCTGCAGCATCAGCACCAGACCGATCAGCGTACCGATCATGCCGAACGCCGGGGCCAGGGAGCCGCAGGTGGCCATAATACCTCCGCCGCTGGCGTGGCGTTTTTCCACGTAATCCAGTTCCGTAGTCAGGATACTGCGCATCAACTCCGGCTCGGTACCGTCCACGGCAAGCTGGATACCCTTGGAGAGGAACTCGTCCTCGATTTCCTCCATGTGTCTTTCCAGGGCCAGGATACCCTCGCGCCTGGCCCGCTCGGCAAAAGACACCAGCGTGGCGATAGTTTCGGTTACCGGCTGAGTATCGGCGAATATAGTCTTCTTGACGACATTGACCACACCCACCAGCTCATTGATCGGATAACTGACAATTACAGCGCTGGTAGTACCGCCGATAACGATAAAGATCGAGGCGGGATCAATAAAAGATAAGACGGTGCCGCCCTGCTGGATACCGAGCACGATAACGGCTAATCCGGCAATCAATCCGATCAGGGTCGTTAGATCCATATACCTATCCTGGATTCTCTGGTTTCACGATCGGCTCCGGCCTGAGAAGCCTCAAATAAAATTACTGACCTTTCAGGTTCTGGGCCACTTTCCTCCAGAACGGGGGCAGTTGCCTGCGATACTCCATCACCAACGCGACCACATCTTCCACGGTCTCACGGACCATGAACCGCTTACCGGTCACCAGGCCTACAATTGTGTCGGGGGTTTTCTCCACCGATTCGATCAACTCGGCGTTGATCACCATTTCCTGACCATTAAGCTTCGTAAGAGTAATCAAGCCGCTACTCCGATAAAATACAAGGGGCTGTCAGGCCCTTAATTTAATAATCGACATGCGAGCGCTGATTCATAAATAATTAACTCTTAATTCCACCGCAACTTCGTCCCTCCCCTGTCAAATTCCGGTCGCTGGCCGGAGAGCCGGGATCGGGCGCTCATCCTCGTTTCGGCAATTTTTATACCACCAGCACTGCGATAACCTTCCGCGGCTTGTCCGGAAACCACGTCACTCCTGACAATCCAGTCGCATCCTGCTAACGCGGTGTCTTACAAAGAGTTATTGCCCGTTTAAATATAGTCACCCATTCCCCTTCGTGCAAGGCGCAGGAAACTTTTTCCTGTCCTGCCTGCACCCGGGGGCGGATTCTTTTGCCGACTCAAGCAGTTAAAACAGCGAGGGGGCCCGCCTTGGTTTGCCGGCCCCCCCCCTCATCGCTTCCCTGATTAATCACTTACCTGGCCAGGTTGACAACCTCCTGGAGCAGAGTATCGGTGGAAGTGATAATTCTGGCGTTGGCCTGGAATCCGCGCTGAGTGGTGATGATGTTGGCGAATTCGGCGGCCAGGTCAACATTGGAGCTTTCCAGGAATCCGCTGGAGATGCTGCCCTGGATGTTGGTTCCGGCTTCACCGATCAACGCCACGCCAGAGTTGGCTGATTCGAGATAGTTATTGTTGCCGTTCTTGATCAGACCGCCGGAGTTGTTGAAGCTGGCCAGAACCAGCTTGCCCAGGGTCTTGGTGACACCGTTGCTGAACACGCCGGTAAACAGCCCCGTATCGTCGACTTCCAGGCTGCTCAGCTTACCGGCCGCGAATCCGTCCTGGCTGGAGATAATCGCCGTGGATGGACCGCGGAACTGCGTCAGACCGTCGAAACCACCGATCGTACCCAAGTCCAGCTCGACTTCCATGCGGTCGGCACCGTTGTTGGGATCGAATCCGAAGGTGGAACTGCGGTCACGCACGCTGAAACCCTGCAGGCTGCCGTCCGGGTTGAACGTCAGCGTACCATCGTTACCGGTCAGCGAGGTCTCGTTGCCGGTGAGGCGGATCGTCCAGCCCCACTGCCCGGGTACGTCGGTCGTGATCGCGTTGCTGCCGGTCTGCAGGACGCGGAAATCGTCGGCCAGGTCGAACGGGAACTGCGGCAGGGTGATCGGCGGGTTATCCGGGTTGGTTGCGAAAGTGATATTGATCGAAGAGAGTGACGCACCGCTGTTGTCGTCGGTCATGACGATCTGGCCGTTGCTGTTGATCGCGGCTGTCACGCCCGTACCGTCACCGCCCTGAAGGCTGGAACGGAACAGGATGTTGATCTCGTCGAGCAGATCCTGGACGGTTGTCGGATCAGAGCCGCCCTCGATAATGACCGTTCTGCTCAGGGGCAATCCGGCAGGCGAGGAGCCCGTAATCCGGATCGTGTCTCCGAGGCGCGGCTGGAAATCGCCCCTGATCGGGTTTTCGGGATCGGTGTTGTCGATACTCCACAGATCGGTGATCTGCGTTTCCACCAGGGAAGTGTCCACCGGCTGAATTTCATTAGGTCCCGCGCTGGGGTCCTGGCTGGCAATCATCAGCGGATCGGCCGTGCTGATCAGCTTCTGTACCTCGGCCGGCAACTCCTGGGTGGACTTGGTGTAGGAAACGATCATGTTGTGGGTTTCACCGAAAGAATCGAACACGGAAATCGATGCGATGTGGCTGCCGGCATCACGGCCATCCTGGGTCAGCGTGAACGCGGAGAGCGCCACCGAGCTGGTAGCGTTGCCGTTGGTGCTGATATTGTTGAAATTCTCCTCGTTCCCCGGAATACCGTCAAGCGCCAGCTCGTTCTGGTCGTCGAGTCCGATGGCGTCAAAGATGTCAACTCCGCCGGCAGGAAGAGGCTGGCTGCCCCGCAGGATCTGCAACTCAGCCGCGGGCTTGGTGGAGCTGAATCCGACAGCCGCCGCACCCTGGCTGAAATCGACAAACGCCTGGACGTCGCCGCTGAGCGATGAGTTGCTGTTGATCGCGGCGTTCAGTCCGGCCACCAGGTCCTCAATGTCGGCATAGACCCGCGGCGTGATACTGACAAGCTGGGACGGGTCTTCGTTGAGCTTCAGCAGAAACTGGCTGGTGGACTTCAGCGTGCTGAGGTTCAAGCCGCCTTCTCCGACACCCAATCCCTCGACGCTTGTGCTGAACCCCAGATCGACAATGGTGGTCTGGTCGCCGTTGGGCACCGTGCGCAGCCTGAGAAAGTCGGAAGGGCTGCTGGTGCGGAAACGGACCTTGTTATCGGAGGTTACGATTGCCTGAACCGTACCGGCGATTTCCAGATCGTTGTTGATACCGGCGTTGATCGCGTTGGCCAGTTCGGTGATGTTCTCGTAGATACCGTCGCCGTTGGCATCGGCGGCGATCGTGATAACATTGTCGCGGCCGTTGTCAACACCGCCGACAGCGATCACGAGCTGACGGGTGAACTGGGCTCCCTGGACGTCACTGGTAAACTGGAACTGGCCGACACCGGTGTCGGGGTCGAACGCGTTCAGCGTGGCTCCATCAACCTGGGCCGACTGCTCCGGCAGGAACTTGTCCTGGACCGTGTTGCCCAGTACGCTGGCCACGTGCGCGTCCTCGTCGAACGAGAGACTTATCGAGGTCTGGCTGGCGCCCGCGGACTCATCGACAAGGATGATATTGCCGTTGGAGCCGATAGAGGCGGTGGTGCCCTTGAACGAGTTGTTGATTACGTTGACCAGCGAGGCCAGCGTTGTACCGTCACGCGCCACGCTGCTGCCGTCGGCCAGCAGTTCGGTCCCCTGGCCGTAGCGGAAAATGGAGCTCACAACCGTACCGTCGGGATTGGTGCCGCTGATCCTGATCCGGTCGCTCTCGTCGAGCTGGTTGATCGTCTGCGCGAGGGCGTTAATGTCCGTCACGCCGGTGGCGGGCTCGCCGGTGGCGCGGATAGAGAACGGAACCCCGATAGTCAGAGTCTTAGCCAGCACCCCGCTGTCAGCATCCAGGTTGTCCTTGAACACGATTCTCGTGGTGAACTTGGCCGGAGTGGTCAGACCGAGTGGAATCACGAGATCTTTGATCGGAGAACCCGAAGGGATAACGCCGCCTGTGTTGGCCAGCCGTCCCTGGACCACATAACCCGTTCCGTTCTGCACCAGGTTGCCCTGACCGTCGAACTGGAACGCGCCGGCGCGCGTATAGAGACTGCGCTGCCCGTCACGGACCACGAAAAAGCCCTCGCCCTGGATCGCCATGTCGGTGGTGACACCGGTTGATTCGAGGGTGCCCTGGGTAAAGATATTATCGATGCTGGCGATACCGACGCCGAGGCCGAAAGCGACCGGGTTGACGCCACCCACCGAGCCTTCAATCGGACGGCGGGCGTCGGAGATACTCTGCACGAGAAACTCGTTGAAACTCACGCGGCCCGTTTTGAAACCGACCGTGTTGATGTTGGCAATGTTATTGCCGATTACGCTCAACCGGATGGCGTTGGCCTGAAGTCCCGAAACTCCGGTTGAAAGTGTACTTTGCAGGCCCATTTTTCGACCTCCTTGTCGTCTGGCGCCGGTACCTTATCCCTGGACCGGCTGTGATGAGTTTAGCGAATCACAACTCGTAGCTTATTTATCCTCATAGACATGCCAAATTAGCCATCTCCATCGGGAACAGCCGATGCGCTGCCCGGCTCGACAATTTCCATCACGTTCCGCAGCGGAACCTCCTGCTCGCCGATCAGCAGCGTGGCCTGGTTATCGACATACCGAACTCCCGTCACCCTGCCGAACATGAAAGTAGTCGTGGCAACCCGGTTGCCATCGAAATCGACCGCGCTGACGTCGAAGAAATACGTACCGCTCGAAAGCTGGTTGCCATCGAAATCCTTGCCGTCCCACTCGGTCACGGTGCCGCCGGCCTGAATACTGCCCAGTTCGATCGTGCGCACGAGCGATCCCTGATCGTTGTAAATGTCGATCACGGTTTCGGTCGAGGCGCTGTCCTGAAAAAAGCGCAGCGAGGCCGGATCGCCCTGCTTCATGCTCAGCATGTTGCCGGTGGCGTGGACCTCGTGGCCGATAAAACCGGTGGCCGTACTGTTGTTAAGCGACTGGGCCAGAACGGCGTCGGAACTGAGATTGGCTTTCAGGTTCTGGTTCATCTGGGTCAATTGTTCGAGACTGGAGAACTGGGCGAGCTGGGCCGCGAACTCCTGGTTACTGGCCGGGTTCAGCGGATCCTGGTTCTGCAGCTGGGCCACCAGCAGTTTCAGGAAATCATCTTGGAGCATCATTGACCGGTTTTCGATTTCACCCGCTCCGGTCTGCTGACTGGCCCATGCGGGGCTTGAATTGTTCGAGGTATCTACCTGCATCTCTCCCAGCTCTCCTTTCGAGTTATCAAGCTACCCATTCCAGGGTACTGTATTCGTATCTGCTTGCGTTTGGCACTTTCGCCTGCGGACCGTCTTCACCGCCGGGGTCGTTAACGTGAGTTTCCGTTGTTTCCGAACCACTTCTGTTGCCGAATCCGCGGCCGGCCTGGTTCCATTCATCCTCTCGGCCTGCACCGTCGAACTGCTCATGCTGCTGGTCCTGACGCACATCCACGCTAAATTTCTCCACCTTGATTCCCTGCTCTCGATCAGCGTGCGCGCTTCATAAGTCTCCACCTGGATGCGCGCGTGAAGGACGTTGCTGTCGTCCACTTTCATCTGCACCCGCATCAGCCCGAGATGGTCCGGTTCCAGCTTTATGCTCAGTTCACTGGTCGCACCAGCGCGGATCAGCCTGGCCGTGCTGACAATCTTCTCGAACGCTTCCGCCTGGCTGGCTGTCTGCACCGGACGATACTGGACAACCTGTTCGCCGCGCACCGCGGACTGGCGGGCTGTCAATGCTTCACTCCGCAGTCCGCCCTGCAATTGTCCTGTGCCGGGTTTCTGGTCTTGCTCGATACTCTCGGTTTGGGCAAGCAGTTCACCGGAGACGGTGCCTTTTTCGGTCAGCGTCACTTCCACCAGGTCCTTCATCCCCTTCTCGCCGGCTGCTGCGCTGAGCGCCTGCATGAAATCGTTGTTCAGGCTTGCGTGACCGGTGGCCTGGCTGTTAGTGCTGAACGCCTTTACCGCTTTGACCGTATCTGTTTTGGATTGCGTTTTAGTAGGTTTATTCAGCGAGGACAGGCTGACCTGGACACTCACCTGCTGTCCGTCGGACTTCACACTGGCGGTGGCCGCCTGCGCGGATGACTTCTCAGTCTTAGCGGCCTGGGTTTCGCCTGCCGCCGTCGTTTCCTGCCGGACGGCTGATTCAGCCGCTCGGGACTCGGCATGCCCGGTTACGGGCTTATCGGCGACGGAGTTATCGCCGGCCTGAGCTTCCCCGGTATTCCCCTGCGTGGTCTGGGCAGTGGGCTGCGCCTGCTTGAACTGGGTGAAAACGTTATTCCCGGCCGGCCGGCTGTCCTGCTGCACCGGTTGATCGTTCGCCGCGGAAGCCGTCGGGGCCGGTGATCCCGGATGGGCGGCTGAGGCCGTCTTGCTATCGGCAATCAGGCTGACCGCGCTGGTTACGGCGGATTTATCATTCCTGTCACTGTTTCCGGTCCCACCGGCCGGTTTATCGGCCAGTTCGCTGACCGCCGCCGCCGCGCTCTGAAGTTCAGCCAGGATTGCTGCCGGATGGCTCTGAGCAGTGGTAGTATCAGTCGGCTGACTGGTGGCTGCATCGCCGGTCGTAACTACGCCGGTGGCAAAGTGCTGAGCGGCAACCGGAACGTTTTCAGCCGCTGCGCCGGCATCGACTGCCAAAACGGTCTGCGGCCGTACCGAGTTATTACCGGTAACCGGGGATTTGCCGCTCTCGCTTTGTCCGGCCGGAACGCTTTTCGAATGCTCCGCGGTAATGTTTGACAGGCCTGATGCGGACTGAGCGACGGCGCTCGAAGAGGTATCAAACCCGCCCGCCGGAGTCAAAACCGTTTTTGCTTTATTACTGACTGCGGCCTGACCGCTATCCAGGACCGAACGCAGAAGGCCGGCCAGATCGGTGAGTACCTGCTGCTTTTCCGCTGCGGAGAGTTGGTTGAACCGGGCGAGCTTATCGATCAGGGTCAGGGTTTTACCGGCGGCTTCGGTGTTACCGGATGCGACCTCGGACGCGGCCTGGCCGGTCAGGACCTTCAGCACGGTAATCGCACGGGAGAAATCGTCTGACACATTCGATGGGCCGGTGATATCGCCTGACACATTCGATGAGCCGGTGATATCGCCTGACACATTCGATGAGCCGGTGATATCGCCTGACACATCCGATGGGCCGGTGATATCGCCTGACACATTCGATGAGCCGGTGATGCTTACGGTTTCTTCTTTCTCAGTCGAGGTAACAAACGAATCGATCAGCCGGTTCAACTCGGCGGCCAGTTCACTGATCGGAAGCGAAGGCTGTCCCTGTCCGTCTGTATCCTGCTTATCATTTGCGACAGTATTGGCTTCCGGCCGGGACGGAAGCCGAAGTTGAGTTTCATCGTCCTGAATCGTAAGCAAGTCCGGATTACTGCGTTCACTGGTTATTTCTTTATCATTAATACTGCCGATGGCGGTTTTCAGCCTGGCAACCAGGGCTCCAAGTTCAAGGACCGTTGTTTTTTCACCGCCGCTGGCCGTAACCGGCAATCCAATGATCTCATGTTCGGCCGTGGTACTTTCACTGATGATACCGGCTGGATCGAAAGTAAGCCGGAACTGGAGCGTGGAGCCTTCACCGCTCTCATCGCCGGCACTCGCCGAAAGCGAAGCCGTCAGGTAGCTCACGCTCTGTTCGCCGTCTTCCTGTCCGGTTGCGACTATCAGCATCGCCGGAACAGACTCGCCGCTTTTCCAGCCGCCGCCGGCCAGCAGAGATTTCAGCGCGGCTTCGTCCACCAGCAGCATCGCCCGGCTATCCTGCCCGCCCAGCTTGACACCGTCGGGAAGTTCGATACCTGCCGCTCCGAGCTGCTCGAGATCGATCCCGGCCGCCAGCGGAACCATCCTGCCGCCGCCGATACCGCTTAACATCTCGGCCAGCTCAGCGGTCAGCGCCACCATGCTTCCGCCCGACCGCTGCGTGTTCAGATCGGATAACAGTTCTGGTGAGATCTGCAGGGACTGCAATGCGGAGAGTAATGATTCGAAGGGAATTCCTGTAGTACCGGAAGAAGACCCGTCAGCCGACGGCATGGCAGAATCGCCGGCAGCACCCAGCAGACTGCCCAAGATTCCGCTGAAAGGACTCTGCCCGCCGGCGGGAGTTCCGGCCGTACCGGCCGTGGGGGCGCTTCCGATTGCCGCTCCCAGCAGTTGCAGTATGGGCAGGTTGGCGTTCATCTTCCTCTTTCATCCGTGAAAGGGGTTTCCATCCATGGAAATTCTGTCAGGCGTACTTAGGGCAAACTGTATGCCAGTAGTTCAATCGCTCGCTTTTGCCTGCGCGATCCAGAGCTAACTATTTGGTTTAATTAGCCTTATACCCCATTAAGCGTACCCGTTGGGGAATATTTTTCCTATGCCCTGTTTTGTTTTTTCTTTTATCATACGACAATATTGCCGATTGCTGCGGCATAATTTACTCCCGCCCCCGTCACCCGGAACCGTCCGGCATCCGGGGGGGGGGGGCCGACAGGGATTTCTCGCCGGCTGA
>VRUH01000047.1:0-335 GCA_019456185.1 Candidatus Glassbacteria bacterium
TTTTTGCGCCGAGTTATCAATATACGTGGCCAGCTCGGTGAAAAACTCGGGGTAGAAAAACTCTAATTGTGTCAGGTGCTCGTAATTGATAATTTCCGTAAAACGGCCGAAATTGGTTTCAGCGCAGGAGAGGAACTCCTCGAACTTGTCCCTGATCGAACGGTAGAGGCGCGGAACCATGTCTTCCTGCGACAGGTATCCGCTGATCAATTCCTTGACCTTCGCCGCATCCTCGATCGATCCGCGGGAAATCAGCACATTGTGGTTGTGGACAAGCCCCTCGAGTTCGCCCTTTACCGCCATTACTTGAGCCGCCTTGAACTGGTGAAACCGTG
>VRUH01000047.1:345-26919 GCA_019456185.1 Candidatus Glassbacteria bacterium
TATACCGCTTAAATCATAGGTACGAAATCTCGCATATGTCGACAAAAAAGGCAAGTACTTTCCTTCCGGCCGGGAGGATTCGAGCGATACATTGATATTATCGACTTTTCCGGCGCTCGGGTTTAGTCAAACCGATTATTTGAGGCCGACCGGTACGGTTCTCCGCCGACTTGCGGTACTGATCCGGCTGAACTAGATTGAAGTGCACGGCGGGCAGGTATCAGGTAAACTGCGGGATTTGCGGAATCGGACAGATGAAAATTATTTACGCCACTGACTTTCACGGCAGGAAAAACTGCTACGAGGAGCTCCTGGACCGGGCGGTTACGGCCCGTGCCGAGGCCATCGTCAACGGCGGCGACCTCTATCCGCTGGGATTTGACCTGTTCGCCGTGCAGCGGGAGTTTCTGGAGGATTGGCTGCCCGGCTACCTGGCTCGCTGCTGCGAGCGGGGGGTCGCGTTCCTGGCCACCCTCGGCAACATGGACCTCCGCGCCCACGACAGTCTGTTCCGCGAGGTGATGAGCCAAGCCGGCAGGGCGTGGTCACTGGTCGAGCAGAGCGCGGAGTTGGCAGGATTGACCTTTATCGGCTGCGCGATGACCACCGACGGGCCGTTCTCACTCAAGGACCGCTGCCTGCGCGACCTGCCGGATTCGTCCGCACTCTTCGGCGGCGGCAACGCACTGGCCTCTGACAGCGACGGGATCCATCACGTGGAGAATTGGCAGGAGCATGTAAACTCGCAGCCCTGCCTCAGGGAGCACCTGGACACACTCCCCGCGCCGTCCGACCCGGAAAAAACCGTCTACGTGCTGCACCAACCGCCCGCCGGAGTCGGCCAGGGGATTATCGGCAGCGGTGCTGACGTGGGCAGCCGGGCTGTGGCCGACTTTCTGGAGAACAGCGGAGCGCTGCTTTCGCTGCACGGGCATATCCACGAATCACCGTTCAGCGGAGGTCAATGGCGGGCAAAGCTTGGCCGGACCACCTGCGTGCAGCCGGGACAGCTTTCCGGCGCGGAGTGTGTGAGCGTGCTGATCGATTTGCCGGAGCTGGAGATGGAGCTCCGCAGTTGAGCCTCAATCAGTCTTTTCAATCTCATGGCCGTAGGTGACTTCCACCTTGTTTTTCAACGTCGCGCTGACTGAGCAGTACTTTTCCTGGCTCAGACTGATTGCCTTCTGCAGTTTGTCTTCGGGTATATCTTTGCCCCTGATCCAGTAAGTCACGTTGAGCTTCTTCCAGTACTTCGGGTGCTCCTCGGCCGCCTCGCCCTCCACGCGCACCTCGAATTCGTCCACTTCAACTTTCATCTTCCTCAACATCGAGATCACGTCGATTCCCGTGCAGCCGGCCAGTCCGACGAGGAGGAGCTCGCCCGGGTGAATCGCGGAGTCCGCGCCGCCCGCTTTTGCGCTGCCGTCCAGTACGATCGCATGGTTGCTGGGAGGCGTGCCGACGAACTGGAAGCCCTCGACCCATCTCGCTTTGGCCATCTTCATAATCTTCTCCTTGTTATAGAGCTATCAACTGTAGTTGGATTCAAAACCAGCCGTACCGTCCCGCCCATATCCTGAATGCCTCAGCCAGCGAGAAAAAACGCAGCAGCGTGAGTGATCTCAGTAAAGATCCTGGCCGTAACCATAAGGAAAACTGGAATCCAGCGCGATCGGCAGCTTACCTTTGACCGGCAGCACCAGCTCTCCGAACAGCTCCCTGACCAGGGCGCGCTGGCTGGCGGGGCAATCGCTGTAGAGGCAGATGTAACAGTCCACCTCGGGGAACAATCTGATCGTGCAGGGATCGCCGAAAGCCACCATGATCACGGGCTGCTCGCGGGATATCAGCCGCTGGATGAACTCGATCTGGGAAGTCGAAAAACCGTGACACGTGTAATCCGGCGGCTGGTTGGTGAACATGGAGCAGACGATCACGTTGGCGAATCCCGTCTCCTCCCAGGCCTCGTCCAGGCTGGACGGCATCGAGCTCCTGTCGATCCGGCGGGCGATAACCCGGTCGAATTTCTCACGCAGGGCCCCTTCCAGCGGGCCGTCGATCCGGTTGCCGGCGCGGGAGGTGAACGAGATATTGAGCAGAGTGCGGTGCGATGCAGGATCGAGCGGCAGCACACCCCGCCTGTCGCGAAGCAGGGTAATCGAGTCCTCGGCTATCCTGTCGGCCACTTCGAGGTTGGCCGGGCTGCCCACCCGCTTGTCGATCTCCTCGGGCCGGATTGCCGATTTCTCACCGCTTTTCACCTTGATACTGAATCCCAGCGCTCTTTCAACTGCTGAATCCAGCCGCGAGAGTGATATTTTCTCCAGCACCACTGCTTCCCGAATTACCCTCATCGCCTCTTCCGGATTCGGCACACCGGCCAACACATCCACTCCCGCGTTAATCATCCCCGCCAACGTATCCGGCTCCAGCAGTTTTTCCATTCCCGGCAGCGAGAGATCGGGGCTGACCGCCACGCCCTCGAATCCCATCACTTCGCGCAGAAATACCTCGAGAAGCTGATAGTTTGTCAGGGCCAGCCTGCTCCGGCCGCTCAGCAGGTCGGGCATCTCCCGCCAGTCAACCATCACCGCGCCCAATCCCGCCTGGAACAGCATCTCGTAAATCGACAGTTCAGTGTCCACAAGCAGCTTACGCATATAATGCAGCCAGCGGTTACCTGCAATCTCGCCTTTGAGCACGGCCGCGGTCCCGGGGAAATACCTCGGTACCGCCCGCGCTCCTCCATCATGCACGCCCCTGACAAACGCGATGGACAGGCGGGTAACCAGGTGCAGCTTTTCGCCGAACGCGCGGACGTCGGGCAGACCCTCCGGCAGCCCGGGTCCCGGCCTGGCACAGGTTGGCCCGAATATCAGGTTGATGCCCACGGCCGTAGCTTCTTCGGCCAGCACTTTGCCCGCCAGGTATCCGTACTCCCCGCTTCGCGTGGCCCCGAATGCCATGTTTGACGGGAAACAGGTGCCCTCGTTAAGCAGTGCGCCAAGGCCGTTTTCCGCATCGGCGGCCACGACAAGCGTCCGGCCGCACCCCTGCTGAATCTGGTTGATCAGGGTTGCGCTTTCGTAGAGGTCGCCCTCCTGGAGCACAAGGCCGCCCAGCAGACCCTGTTCCAGCATCCGTCTCTGGCTGGTAAAGCCGGCGCTGTTGTAAGCGCTGCGGTACCCTTTGAAACCGCACCAGATCAGCCGGCCGATTTTTTCTTCCAGCGACATCCCGGCCGGTATCATGCTCCTGCCGACGTCAACCATAACTGCGTCACCTTTCTCGCTTAGCTGGCGGTAGGCCAACGGTATCCGGTAATAATAATAAAGGGCAGACAGCGGCACAATGGAACTTTGCCTCACCGCTCTGCTCCGCCGCATTTAAGCGAGTGCTGTTCTTGACAAAGAGTACCCCATCCTTTAGTGTTGCCGTTGAGAGACAGATCAACGCAAAAACCTGCTTTTTCAGCCGCAATTCAAAATTTACCGAGGAACCAGGTTATGAAAATCCCGAACGATCTGCGCTACACCAAGGAGCACGAGTGGGTCAGTATCGACGACGGCGTGGTCACGGTGGGTATTACGGACTACGCCCAGAGCGAGTTGGGTGATATCGTGTTCGTGGAACTCCCCGAGGTGGGCGATGAGGTCGAAGAGTTGGAGAGCTTCGGAACTATCGAGGCGGTTAAAACAGTCAGCGAACTCTACAGCCCGGTCACCGGTACGGTGGAAGAAGTAAACGAGCTGCTGGAGGATAAGCCGGAGTTGATCAACGATGATCCCTATGGCGACGGCTGGATGATCCGGGTCAAGATCAAGGAGATGAACGAGGACGAACTGCTCTCGGCCAAGGATTACAAGGATATGATTGTCTGAACGACGAAAGAAACCGAACGAAGTGAGATACACTCCGCATACAGACGATGAAGTCCGGCTAATGCTGGACGAAATCGGCGCCGGCTCTGTCGACGACCTGTTTCGCTCTATCCCGGCCGAGGTGCAGAATGCCGCCGCCGGACTGGACCTGCCCCGTTCGCTGAGCGAGATGGAGGCCGCCGCCGAAGCCCGTGCGCTGGCCGGAGACAACTACGACCCGGCGCGCGTTGTCAGCTTCCTGGGCGGAGGAGCGTACGACCACTATATCCCCGCGGCAGTTGACCAGCTCCTGCTGCGCAGCGAGTTCTATACCTGCTACACCCCATACCAGGCCGAGGTCAGCCAGGGCACGCTCCAGGCGATTTACGAGTACCAGAGCCTGATAATCCAGCTCACCGGGATGGAGATCGCCAACGCCAGCGGCTACGACGGGGCCAGCGTGTGCGCAGACGCGGCGCTGATGGCCGGGGCGATCAAGGGCAAACGGCCCGGCATCCTGGTCTCCGGCGCGCTCAATCCGGCATACCGCCGTACGGTGGAGACTTACAATTCCGGCGGAGCCAACGAGGTCTGCGCAGTCCGGATCGCGGACGGCGCGACAGACCTGAAAGCATTGGAGCAGGCGCTCGGTGATGACGTGGCCTGCGTGATCGTGCAGAACCCCAATTTCTTCGGTGTGGTGGAGAACGTGGCCGAGATTGTCCGCCTGACACACGAGGCCGGCGCGCTGGTGGCGGTGGCCGGCTGCCCGGTGGCCCTGGGCGTGCTCACCAGCCCCGGCGAGGCGGGGGCCGATATCGCGGTCGGCGAGGGCCAGCCCCTGGGCGTGCCGCTGTCTTTCGGCGGACCGTACCTGGGTTATTTCGCCACCCGTAAAAGTTTCAAGCGCCAACTGCCGGGCCGGCTGGTGGGTATGACCGAGGACAGCCAGGGCCGGGCCGGTTACGTGCTGACCCTCCAGACCCGCGAGCAGCATATCCGCCGCGAGAAAGCCACCAGTAATATCTGCACCAACCAGTCGCTGCTGGCCCTGGCCGCCACGATCCACCTGTCCCTGCTGGGCAAGCGCGGCCTGCGCACCGTGGCCGAGTTGTGCCTCCAAAAGGGCCATTACCTGGCCGGGAAAATTTCCGCTCTCAAGGGGTGGAATCTCGCCTGGCCCGACGCGCCGTTTTTCCGCGAATTCGCGGTGGTGCCGCCCATGCCGCCAGCGGATGTGATCGCCGCCATGCTGGAGAAAAATTTCCTCGCCGGGATCGATATCGGCCGGCTGGACCCGGAGCACGACGGCAAGCTGCTGCTGGCGGTCACCGAGCAGCGTACAAAGAAGCAGATCGATGAGTTTGTCGGGGCGCTGAAGTCGCTGTAGCACATCCTCTTCTGATTCAGATAGTTGTTACCTCAGTTTTGTCGATAAAAAATCCCGCCGGAGGTACGCCCGATGAGACACTTGAGCGCCATCCTGCTAGTTCTTTGCACTGTTCCCCATGCCCTCTCCGCCCAAAACGCCGTCACACCCGGAGAGTTCTTTACCGAGCGGCCGACCCTGATCTGCCTCGGGTTCGAGTGGAAAATAACGGGTGACGACAACCGCAACGCGAAGGTGGCTGTTTCCTACCGCAAGGCTGGCGACAGGGACTGGCAGAGCGGCCCTCCCCTGCTGCGCCTCGGCGGCGAGCGGGTGTTCAGCGAGGACGTGTACATGGACTACACGGTCCCGGAGATGTTTGCCGGCAGCATCCTGGACCTGGAGCCGGGCACGGACTACGAGTGCAGGCTGGTAATGACGGACCCAGACGGCGTGGGCGGCGAATCCGGGCAGACTGTCACTTTGCGGACCCGCTCCGAACCGCAGGCATTCGAGGGCGGCCGGGTGCTGCATGTCTACCCTCCCGGCTGGGACGGCCCAAGGGAAAGCCCCGCGTTCACCGGCCTGATGAAAGCCTACCAGGGCGCGGGCGGCGGCGACTGGGCGGTGGTGTCCGAGCGCACCGTCCAGCCCGGCGACATGCTCCTGGTCCACGCCGGGCGTTACAGGAGCGAGCGCTCGATGTACTCCGATCCGCTGGGTCTGGATTTCCACGGCACCTATCTCCTGACCGCCAAAGGCACTCCCGGGCGGCCGATCACGATCCGCGCCGCGGGCGACGGCGAGGTGATATTCGACGGGGCCGGGTGCTACCGGCTGTTCGACATGATGGCTGCAGACTGGCATATATTCGAGGGGATCACGTTCCGCGACTGCGATGTGGCGATCCACGCGGGCACCAAGGACGTGGCCGGCTGCAAGGGGCTGGCGGTCAAAAACTGCCGGTTCGAGGAGGTGGGGATCGCGGTTACCACCCAGTACGACGGCTCGTGCGACTTCTATATCGCCGATAACGTGATGCTCGGCCGGGACGACCGCAACCGTCTGGTGGGCTGGTACGACCCCGGCGTGTACGGAGCCGCCCCGCTGAACAGTTACTACGCGGTCAAAGTCTACGGCGCGGGCCACGTGGTCTGCCACAACTATATCGCCTTTTTCCACGATGCGATCTGTGTCTGCACCCACGGCTCCCCGCCCGCCGAGCGCGCCCGGCAGGCCTCCGCAATCGATTTCTACAACAACGATATCCACCTGATGGCCGATGATTTTATCGAGGCCGACGGGGGCGCGCACAATATCCGCATTCTGCGCAACCGCTGTTTCAACGCTGCCCAGTGCGGCCTGAGCGCCCAGCCGGTGTTCGGCGGGCCGGCGTATTTCGTGCGCAATATCCTCTACCACGTGCCCTGGGGACTGGCGTTCAAGTTCAAGGTCAAGCCGGCGGGGCTGCTGGTGTACCACAACACGGTGATCGCCGAAAGCCGCAGCGGCGAGACTTACTCCAACGCCCATTTCCGCAACAACCTGTTTCTGGGTACCGGCTCACCGGGCCGCGAGCTGTGGCGCTTCCCCCTGGCGACGAGTTACAGCAGCTGGGACTACAACGGCTACCGCCCCAACCGTGGCACGGACACTCATTTTTTCTGGAAAGCCCCGGCAGGCGGCACCCTGATGGACTACACGCTGGACCGTGCTGATTTTACGCCATTCAAAGACCTGGCCGCCTTGCGAGCAGCCACAGGGCAGGAGGCCCACGGCCTGAGCGTGGACTATGATATCTTTACCAATGTGACCCGCCCCGACCCGGAGCAGCCGCACAAGGTTTACTCGGCAAAAAATTTTGATTTCAGCTTGCGAAAAGGCGGCGCGGCGGTGGATGCGGGAGTTGTCCTGCCGGGGATTAACGATAGTTACAGCGGCAAAGCGCCGGATTTAGGGGCGCTGGAGGCGGGGGCGGAGGCGCCGGTTTACGGGCCGAGGGGGAACGAAAAATGAAAGTCGCACTATTAACGGGTGCAGGCATATCCTATGGTTGTGGTCTCCCTACGGTTGAAGTATTAACACAAAGCCTATTTGAAGAAGAGTGGCACAATCATACCGATGAATGCTTTTACCCAGGTATACACCCAAATCCTTATTATCAAAAAGAGAATTTGGTTTATAGAATTAAACCTTTTCTAAGAATATTATACAACTATGCAGAAAAATATTTAGGTAATAGAAATTTAGGAAAGCCAACCTATGAAGATCTTTTTTATTTGGCTGCCCAAATCTCTGATGAAGTTTCTGGGATGATAATCAATCCTGCAATTTCCCTCTTTTTTGATGCCGTAAACAAACAGGCAAATAATTTGTACAAACCATTAGGAGTTGGGCATAGGGCTTTGACTTTGCGCTATTTATCAGAAAAAACTACTCATTACATACAAGACGTTGTTCAAAACAAACTATCAACGAATGCTGTACCTGAGAATTTGGATTTGATTCTCGAAATGGCAAGTGATGAGGCTATAACAAGGCTAGATATTTACACATTAAATCATGACCTGCTTATAGAGAATTTATTTGCACAAAATGAAATTGAATATGCAGATTGTTTTGACAAACCCACGGGCGATATAAGGCGTTATAATTCCTCCACTTATGATTCAGAAGTCAAAGTCAAGCTATACAAATTGCACGGTTCAATAAATTGGTATATGTTTATGAATCAGAAGATTGAGCAACCTCTGTCGTATATTGGAATGCCGACTATAAACGATGTAAATCATTGCAAAGATTCAAATGGAAATCTTATTACGAATATTTCTGGCAGACCATATTTTCTTACTGGCACCTATAATAAAATTTTCGACTATGATTTGGGCCTGTATGCGGAAATACTAACGAGATTTCAAAATAGCATAGAGGAACATGATAAACTGATTGTATCAGGATACGGCTGGAAAGATCAGAGTATAAACAGAAGAATACTAAGGTGGATTTATTCTAATGACAACAGAAAAATTATATGCCTACATAAAGACTTCTTGCAAGAACTAGAAAACAAATCTGCTATCAATATGCTGGTTCGCCATAAAGATTTAATTGATTTGAATCAGTCGATAATAATAGATGAGTGGCTATCTGAAATATCGATTTCTGATATTTCCAAATATTTAAAATAGAATTGCTCGGCACCGTTGCCTAAAATCACCACCTTGAACTAAAATTCTCCAACAAATTAATCGGGCGGACACATGGGTCCGCCCCTACGATATACCCCGTCACACCGACAATTCCAGGCGGGCGACGCATGCGTCGCCCCTACGGTAATAATCAAAACGTGCGTACAAAAAATCCCCTCTATCAAGAGGGGTGGCCCCGATAAATCGGGGGCGGGGTGTGTCACCTCACCCGTGCGGCAGAATCACCACCTTGATCGACTTCTCGGTGGCGCTCTCGGCCATCAGGCGGAAACCCTCGGCGGTCTCCTCCAGCCCCAGGCGGTGGGTGATCAGCGGCTCCACGTCCACCCGCCCGGCCCGCAGCAGCTCGATCGCCACCTCGGCGTCGTAGGGGCTGTTGGCATAGCTCGGCATTACGCGGATACTGTTGCGCCAGAACTCGTTGGCCGGCAGGGGGATTTCCACGCCCGGGTCGGTGGTGGCGAAGGTGAGCACTGTGCCGCCGCGGTCCACGCTGGCCAGGGCCTGCTTGAACGCGCTCAGCTCCCCGGCGCAGACAATCACCAGCTCGGCCGGGTAGCCGCCGTTCAGTTCCCGCACCCGCGCGGGAACATCCTCACGGGCGTCCAGCACATGATCCGCCCCGAAATTTTTTGCCATTTGAACCCGCCAGGGATTTATGTCCGTCGCAATGATCCTGCCCGCCCCCTGGGCGCGGGCCAGCATGATATGCAGCAGGCCGCTTATTCCCGAACCGAGCACCAGCACGCTCATCCCCGGACGGAAACCCGCCACCCGCTGGCCGCGCACCACGCAGGCCAGCGGCTCGACAAAGCTGCCCGCCTCCCAGCTGACTTCTTCGGGCAGAATAAACGTCCCGCGCTCGACATTGATCGATGGCGCCCGCACGTAGTCGGCAAACCCGCCCGGATCGAAATTGGTGGTATGCAGGGTCCGGCAGACTGTGTGGTGCCCGGCGCGGCAGTAGCGGCAGGTGTTGCAGGGCACGTGGTGGCCGATAAACACCCGGTCGCCCGTACGGAACCGCTCGACTCCCTCGCCGACTTTGACGACTTCGCCGGCGATTTCGTGGCCGAGCACGATCGGGGCTTTCCTGACCCGGTACCACTCGAGCACATCGGAGCCGCAGATACCGCTGGCGATTATTTTTACCAGCAATTCCCCAGATCCGATAGCCGGTACCGGTATTTCCTCGATACGGACATCGCGGTTGTTGTAGTACATCGCCACCCGCATGCGCTCGGGAATCACTTGCCCTCCCCGGAGTTTTTCAGCTCTTCGTACATCTCCAGCGCCTCGTTGGGCTTTGCGTTCTGATGAATTATCGAGCGCAGCGCCCGGATCATCGCCACCGGATACGGATTCTGCCAGACATTGCGGCCGAGGTTGATTCCGATCGCGCCTTTGGTCATCCCGTCGTGAACGAACTCCATCACCTCGAGTTCGGTATCGCAGCTTGGCCCCCCGGCGATCACCACCGGCACCGGGCAGCCGCCGGTGACCTTGTCGAAATCCTCGCACCAGTATGTCTTGACCACGCTCGCGCCCAACTCGGCGCAGATCCGGCAGCAGAGTCCCAGGTAGCGGGCGTCGCGTTTCTTCAGTTCCTTGCCCACCGCGGTGACCGCCATCACCGGAATCCCGTAGTCCTCGCACTCGTTGACCAGTTCGGCCAGGTTGCCCAAGGTCTGGTTCTCATACTCGGTGCCGATAAAGACACTGACTCCCACAGCCTGGGCGTTGAGCCGGATAATCTCCTCGACACTGGTGGTCAGGTTCTCGTTTTCCAGGCCCGGGCCGACCACGCTGGTGCAGCCCGAGACGCGCAGGATAATCGGCACGGTGGTGTCAGGGGGCACGACGGCGCGCAGCACGCCGCGGGTGACAAACAGCGCCTCGGAGTACGGCAGCAGCGGGGCGATAGTCTCCCCCGGTTTTTCGAGGCAGTGGGTCGGTCCCTGGAAATAGCCGTGGTCGATCGGGAGGAAAAAGCAGCGGCCATCCTCGGCCAGTACGTTGTTCAGACGGTTTCGCTTGCCCCAGTCCATAGGATTTCCTTTTTTGATATTGCCGATTGATTTAAACGCGGCAAACCGCGTGATAATTGATCAGATCCTCCTGAATCCCTTTTGCCGAAGGGTGACTGTCCCTCTCCGCTCCTGAACCGGCTCACTGGGGCCGCACAAGCAGGTAGCCTTTATCGATCAGCCAGTGGTGGAACTCGTAAGTGGAGTGGATACAGTCGCTCCTGCAGATACCGCGCAGGCGCTCGCAGGCTTCGGAGCCTTCCTGCTCGCCGTCCATGATCGTCTGCACCGGGCAGGCGATATCGTGGCAGTATTCCCTGCGCTGGTAGTCGAGATATCCCTCGAGCGACATGCGGTCCTCCGGATAATTGACGGTTGTAGAGTTCAGGGATGAAAATTAGGCAGAGTCTGCCGCGGAGTCAACCGGTAAAGGCGGCTGAACATAAAGATAAGCATCTGATCGAGGGCTAAATCCAGGGTGGAAGCTCCAGGAAAATCAGTTCATTCCAGCCAACCGCCATCAGTGCGTTTGAGCAGATGTTCCAGTTCGCTGAACCGCCGGCGCAGAGTACTGTCGCTGACCACCGTCTGCCTTTTCTCCACGGCTCTTCGGCGGACGACCGCACCGAGCCTGGCCGCCGCCGCCGCGAATGCGGCCACCGAGGCAAGATCCAGGCGGAGAATCGACAGCGGCAGGGACAGCGCCGAGAATAACAGGTTGGCGAGCAGCAAGCGGGGATCCGTCAGATTCTTCCAGTGGAACAGCAGCCGGTTGCGGCGTGAGACAAAACGGACCCGCAGCTTACCCTCGGTGCGGCCGATTGTGGTGTTCGGGCTGTGGTAAACCAGACTCTCCGGCTCGTAAAGCACTTGCCAGCCACGTTTCAGCGCCCGGTAGCAGATATCGGTATCCTCCCAGTTGAACGGCGCGAACAGGCTGTCCAGCCCGCCGAGTTCCAGCCATTTTTCCCTGTTGAACGCGGTGAACCCGCCCGGAGCGTAAATGCTCGGCCACGGGAGCGGCTCCGCTCCGCCGCCGCGCCGAACGTCGTAATTACGCCATACCCGCCAGAATCCCCGTTTCCAGTAACCCGCCTTGCCCCCGTCGCGGAAAGTCGTATGGTCCCAGTCCAGGCTGCGGGCGCAGACAGCGAACACATCTGGCTTGACGAACCAGCGCACCAGGGGGCTGAGGAAGCCGCGCTCGGTTTCAACATCGTTGTTCAGCAGCACAACCACCCGGTTCGCGGCGGCCTCGACTCCCATATTCGCCGTGGCTGAGAATCCCCGGTTGAGCTCCGAGACCACGACCCGGACGCCGGGAAAATCGCTGGCCAGGAACTCCGGCGTCCCGTCCGTGCTGCCATCGTCGGCCACCACCAGCTCGCCACTGCCGGGCCAGGCGGCCAGCGCCTCGGTCACCGAGGGCAGGAACCTGGCCAGCAACTCCCTGCCGTTCCAGGTCGGGATAACGATACTGACCGCGGAATTTTGCTTATTCCCGGGCATACGGGCTGCTTTCATTGTCGGGATCAGGTTCAGGTCCAGCCAATAATGCCCGGCCGGCTTGCATTGCGCAAGGCTGGTCAAACAAAAGCCCCTCTCCCGCCGAAGATGCGCGAGAGAGGGGCATGGATCAAGCTGGTTGCTTTCTTTCTGGTCAGTTGCAGCCTTGCAGGGACCCTCCGCCCTCGGTAGCCGGGTTGTCGTGGGCGACTTTGGCATACGCTTCGGCGCAGTTGAATTCCTTGAACGTCGGGGACTGCTCGTTATGGCAGCCCTTGCAGGTCTCCACTGTCGGGATTATCATCCCTGCCGCAACCGAGGCCTCCTGGTCCTTCATCACTTTCATCGGCGCATAGTCGGCGCCGGCCCCGTGGCAGGATTCGCAGGTCACGCCCTCTGTTTTGTCCCACTTGGCTTCTTTCCGGGCCGCGGGAGCATCGTAACCGGTGACGTGGCACTTAAGGCATTGGGCGGCTTCCTGGGGATTTCCGCTCACTCCGGCCTTGGCGGCCGCTTCCTTGGCGGCCGGCGTTCCCAGGGTTTCGTAAGCCTTGGAATGCTTGGCGGACTGCCATTTACCGTATTGATTACCCTTCTTTTTGCTCATGTGACAGATTTTACACTTGGAAGCGCCGATGTAGTTGTGGTCGGCTCCCATGACGCTGAAACTCAGAGCCAAGACCACGATCAACGCCACCGTCAGCAGGCCGATCATCCTCTTCATGCAATCCTCACTTGAATGGTTATGACATTATGGGGAGTTAGCAATTCATTTAATAAAGAAATTCCCGGCACTTCGTGCCACCGGAATTTCTAACTGCAAAACAACAAAAGCGGGACCCCCCGAGCAAGCTCAGGGGAATTCTATCGATTAAACTCCCCAAACCGAAAAATGTTATAGTCAATCTCTTTGACGATCAAGTTGCATTCTTATTCAACCTTACCACTTCCTGATGTTGTCCCGCTCAAAATCCCACCACATGGAGTTTCCAGAGGCAATCGACATGTTGACCATGTGCGCCACGGAGCAGGCGCGGTGGCCGACCTCGGCGTTTTCCAGCGGGGTGTTGCGGTTCTTGATGCAGCCGACCCAGTGCTCCAGGTGGGCCTTGGTGCTGTCGCCCTCGCCGCCGGACATGATGACTTCGGGTTTCCTGGCCGCCGAGCGCGCACGGGCTTTCTCTTCGTACTCGATCATCTTGGGATCGGCGTAGTAAGCGTCATCGAGACTTTTCTCCCAGCTGCGGACCACCCAGCGGTCGTTTTCGACAGGGGTTTCGGGATGGAAAGTCAGCCGTCCGCCGATCTCCAGACTGCCCTCGGTGCCCAGCACCTGGAAACCGGAGCCGCTGGTCATGGTATTGTTGAACGTACCCGACATGTTGACCATGAAGCCTTCCCTGTATTTCAGCGAGGCGTTGATCGAATCGGGAACATCGCGGCTGGTTTTCCAGCGGTAGAGATCGCCCATGCCCATCACCTGCACGGGCGCCGGAACGTCCATCAGGTAATGGATCGTGGTGCAGAGGTGGACGAACAGGTCGGTGGCGATACCGCCCGAGTAGTCCTGGTAGCATCTCCAGCGGAAGAAACGCGGGAGATCGAATGCGCGCTGGGGCGCCGGGCCCAGGAATTTTTCCCAGTCCACCGTGCTGCGGTTGGCATCGGGCGGGATCGGATAGATCCACGCGCCGCCGGCGGTGTTGCGGTTGAAATAGGCGCGGATCATCGTGATCTGGCCCAGCTTGCCGCTGCCGATAACGTCGCGGGCTTTCTGCTGGATTCCGCTGGAGATACCCTGGCTGCCGACCTGGAACACACGGTCACTGGCTTTGACCGCGTTGATGATCTCGATCCCTTCATCGACATTGTAGGTCAGCGGCTTTTCGATATAGACGTCCTTACCGGCTTCGACAGCCTCGATAGCCATCTGCTTGTGCCAGTGGTCGGGCGTGGCGATCACGACCGCGTCCACACTCTTGTCCTGCAGGATCCGGCGATAGTCTTCGACCGCTTTGGGGCGGCCGTTGGCGCGGGAGATCGCGCGTTTCACGCGGCCTGTGTAGGCATCGCAGACATTAACGATTTCCAGGCCCGGAATCTGGATCATCGAATCCATAATCTGCTGGGCGCGCGCACCGACCCCGATAAAACCGACCGTAATCTTGTCCGAGGGCGGGACCGCACCGAAGAGGCTGGAGTTGCCCGCGGCGATCATCGCCCCCAGACCCCCGGCGAACGCCGCTCCGCCTCTGATAAACGACCGACGGTTAATCTGTTTTTCCCTGGACTCCATGCATTCCCCCTGTTGGACAGGTTGACTGGTTCAGTGCAGCCGGTAACCGGAAATGCCGGGACCGGTGCGTTACGTGTGGTATTTTCGCTGCAGTCAGGTTCGTTGACGGTTCAAATCAGTCCAGCGATACGGGAAACCGATGCCCTGCTTGCGGATACAGTGTCACCGGGCGGGTAACGGCCGCACCGGCTCGGTGATATTATTTCAGCGGATTCCGAAAATTTCCGTAGCGTGATGCGAGCCAGAGTATTGCGGCTGTCACAAATGAGCTTAACCACGGATGACAGTGATGTCAATAGTTTTCGAGCTTCAAGGCCAGAGTTGATTTGCCCGGAGGTCCGCTGCGGCGGCACCGATCTTGCCGTAAGAAATTAAGTTGAGTCTTCCGCTGTCCGGTGTTATTTTAGCCAACTTGAAGGGAACTGTTTGGGAAGGGCGGCGGTAATACAAACGTAGCTGAACCAGACGCGCGGAACAATAAATTTTACCTTATCCCATATAATGATCCGGAAAACCGTACCGGCCTGTCTGATCCTGCTGGCTTCATTTATCACGGGCGTCTCTGCGGCTGATTTCAGCGCGATGAGGCCCGTGCCGCTGTCCCTGTTACGCAATCATCCCCACGGCTCGCTGCCCAACCCCGACGCTCCCGCGCTGAAAAGTTTCATGGACGGCAACCCGGCCGGAACGATGCTGGCGGCAGAAGCATGGCCGGTCCACTACAGGATCGGCGTGGTGCGGATCGAGTTCCAGCCCGACGAGAATCCGGCCACAACCGGCAACGGCACCTGGGGCGATATCCCGTTTTTCACGTTCAGCGACAGCACTTCCGGCCTAGTTGTGGAAGACCCCACGGTCGATTCGCGCTCCAAACTCTACATCCAGCGTAACCTCCTGCACGTCTCCCAGTACTACGAAAAAGTGAGCGGCGGCAAGGTGATTTTCGAGGTCCCCGACAGTGCGGATATCAGCAGGATCTACCAGCTCGACGTCGAACTGAAAGAGTACGGCAACGACGACGACTACAGCCTGCGCACCAGCCGGTTCGCAACCGATGCGATCGCCGCGGCCGACAACGAGCTGGATTTCAGCCAGTACGACGTGGTGATGGTCTTCCACGCCGGCTGCGGCCAGCACACGGATTTCGACGAGAAGTCGCCCGACGACCTGCACCCGGTGTCGATCAACCATATCCTGCTGCGCGAGATCCTGGCCGACGGCGACCCAAGCTATCAGGGAATCGAGACCAACGATACCGACCCCGACGGCGGCACGCACCATGTGCAGTTCATCCAGATTTTCCCCGAGACAGCAGTGCAGGACTGGGAAGAGGAAGGCAATCCCCAAGGGGCACTACAAGGCCTGCTGGGCGTGATGGTCCACGAATTGGGGCATTTTTTCGGCCTGCCGGACCTCTACGACACATTTACCGGCTCCCGTCCCACCATCGGGTTTTACGCGCTGATGGCCACCGGATTCTTCAACACGGTCAGCCGGATTCCCAGTTACCCGATGGCCTGGACCAGGGTGTTCCTGGGCTGGGATGAGCCCCTGGTGGTTAAAACCGACCTGAGTGACGTGGTGCTCAGGGCCGCGGAGCTGGCCGATGATCCCGGCGTACCAAAAGTAATTAAGGTGCCGATCTCCTCGACTGAGTACTACCTGCTGGAACTGCGCCTGCGCGACGAGAATTTCAATAATCGCTTTGACTACAACGAGACCGGTGGCAATGTGTTCCCCGATATAATGGAGGACGACTACCGCCTGCCCGACGGCAGTCTGGCCGAGTTCGACTGGTCAATCCCCTACTGGCTGAACCTGAATCTGCCACCCATGAGTCCCGCCGACAGCGCAAGGTTGGGCAGCGGAGTGCTGATCTGGCATATCGACGAGCAGGTGATCCGCGAGCAGTTCACCCGCGACCTGACACTTAATTACCTGAACACCGATCCCCAGCACCTGGGAATCCGCCTTGAGGAAGCCGACGGGCTGGACCACATGCTCCAGCCGTTCCCGGCAAGTTTCAATCCCGGTTTCGGCAGCCCGTTCGACGTCTTCGGCGGGGCGGTGCCGGGCACCAAGAGCGCCGAGTTGGGCAACCTGAATGTCAATTTCGGGCCGTTCACCAGCCCCAATTCCACCAGCTACACCGGCGTAGCCAGCAATATCGCCATCTCCGGGTTCAACTCGTTAACGGTTCAGCCGGGTGCGCCCGTGGTGGACAGTCTGGTGAGCGTGGAGATAGATTTCAACGCTCTCGGCGATGGCGGCCAGATCGTGCACCCGCTGCCCGGCTGGCCGGTGAGGATGAACGCGACCTCGGCTTATTCCACACCCGTGGTCGCGGAAATCGATCCCTCACGGCCGGGCCTGGAAACGGTGCAGGCCAATGACTCAAGGCAGGCCGTATTAATATATTCCGATGGTCAGACGCTTATAATACCGACAGATGATCCTCCAGCCGGCTCGCCGGCGGCCGGCGACATCACCGGCGACGGCCAGGCGGACGTGGTAATCGCCGATGCGAATGGACGGGTCTCGGCCTTCACCACTCGCACCGTGTTGGAAAGCGTTGACGGTTACCCGATCGACCTGCAGGGCCAGGTTCAATATTCACCGGTGCTGGCCGATGTTGACGGCGACGGAACGCGTGACGTGATCGTGGTCACTACTGCGGGAGGCTCCTCGCGCCTGCACGTACTCGATGAGAACGGCAGCGAGATGAGCGGCTACCCGGTGGAGTTTTTCGCATCGGTCACCGCCCGGCCCTCGGTGCTCGAGGACGCCGGCGGGGCCGTGGAAGCAATCTACGTTCTGACCGCTGAGGGAAACCTGATTTCGCTTGCCCCCTCGGGCAGCGCCTCCTGGACCGTGACACTTGGCGACAGCTCTGTCTGTGCGCCGGTGGTGGGCCTGATGGGCCTTCCCGGCAACGGAGAAGCGTACCGGGTCAACGTGTTCGGGATAACGGGGGATATTTTCAGCTTCCTCACCGACGGCACTCCGGCCGACGGCTGGCCGGTGCGTACCGACGGGCTCTGCCTTGCCGGCGGCGCTCTTGGTGATGTCGACGGCGACGGGCTGAACGAACTCGTGGTACCGGTGGACTACCCGGACGAAGAGTACTCATCGCGCAACAGGATTTACGTGCTGGACTACAACGGCTCCTCGGCCCCCGGCATGCCGATCGAAATCGGCAGCCCGCGCCAGCTCGATCAGCAGCGCTACCTGTCCCAGCCAACCCTTGCCGATGTCGACGGGGACGGGATCGCGGAAATCCTGGTTGCCACCGCCGAGCGGCTGGTACTGGCCTACCGGGGAGACGGCGGCCGCAGGCCGGTGGCGCGCTATATCACCGGCGGTTACGGGCTGATGCCCCCCGTGGCGGCGGATATCGACAGGGACGGGCTGCTCGAGCTGATCTGCGCGGACGGCGAGGGTTATGTCTACGCTTACGCCACCCGCGGCAACGCCCTGGCGGGAGGCTGGTCCGGGCTTGGCGGGAACTCCGCTCATACCGGTTTTACATCGCTGGCCCAGCAGAAGCCCGGAACCGGCTCCGGCGCAGAGATTCTGCCCGACAAGTTCTGCTATCTCTACCCCAACCCGGTACGCGGGTCCCGCGCCAACCTGACCTACCGGTTAGGCGGTTCGGACGTCCAAAGGGTGACGGTAGAAATATTCACCACCAGCGGCGAGCGGGTAGCCAATTTCGAGGGATCGGTTGACGCGGCGGTTGGAATCGGCAACCAGGTAACATGGGATGTGGACAGATACGCCAGCGGCGTCTATCTTGTACTGGTCAAGGCGCATCTTTCCACCGGCGGCACTGTGCAGACGATGCGTAAAATGGCGGTGATCAAGTGAAGAACAAACTGACAGCCCTTGTATGTGCCGCGCTCCTGTTCGCGGCAGGCAATCTGGCGGCGGGAGAAGTCGGCAGCACGAGCCTGAACTTCCTCAAGGTCGGCGTGGGCGCCCGTCCCGCCGGGATGGGCGGCGCGTTCGGAGCGCTCAGCGACGATGCGACGGCTTGTTTCTGGAACCCCGCCGGGCTGACCGACAGCCGCGCGGGCGAACTGTTCTTCACCCACCATCGCTGGATCGAGGATATCTCCCAGAGCGCGGCCAGCTACACGTTCGACGTCCAGCGGGTGCGGCTGGGCGTGTCGATGAATTATTTCGGCATGGGCGAACTTGAGCGGCGCAGTGTCAATTCGGTGGAGCCGGAGGGCACGTTCAGCCCGTTCGACCTGGCGCTGGGACTCAGCGCGGCCTACCGGGTCAAGGATAACATCTCGGCGGGTGTCACCGCCAGATTCGTCCACGAATCACTGGACTCGGAAACAGCCAGCGCGATGTTGTTCGATATCGGGATCAAGGCCCGGACGATGATACCGAACCTGACCGCCAGTTTTGTCGTGCGGAACCTGGGGACCAAGCTGAAATACGAGAGTGTGGCTTACGACGCCCCGCGGCTGGTCAGTATCGGCGCGGCCTACCGCAAGAGCCTGCCCTGGCGCGACAACTCGGTGACCGTGGCGTTCGAGATCGAATCTCCCAACGACAACGAAACCCGTCTGGCTCTGGGCGGCGAGTACAACTGGCGGAATTTCCTGCTGGGACGTGCCGGCTACAGAACTGGCCTGGAGTACGAGGACTTCTCCTTCGGCATGGGAGTGAACTACCTGCAACTGATGTTCGACTACGCGTTCGTACCCTACTCCGACCTGGGCAATTCGCACAGGTTCAGCTTCATCTACGCTTTCTGAGGTTTTTCATGTCAGCGGCTCCACCCTCGCTGTTCCTGTTCGATATCGACGGTACACTGCTCACCACCGGCGGCAGCGGGTATCGCAGTTTCTTGCGCTCCTGCAGCGAAGTGCTGGGAATCGACGGGCCGATTGACGGGATCCACATGGCCGGTAAGCTCGACCGCGGTATCTACCAGGAAATAATCGATCTCTACCGGCCCGGCACCAGCAGGACGGAATCCGAGACAACCTGGGAGCTGTTCCGCCGGCGTTATATCGATCTGCTGAAAATCGAAAGCCGCGATACTTCCGAGTGGGGCCTGTTCCCCGGCGTTCGGCGGATAGTGGACTATGCTGATCGATGCGGTAAACTGGCCCTGCTTACCGGCAACGTCCGCGAGGGAGCGCTGATCAAGATCGGTGCGTTCGGCCTGGAGCGCTACTTCCCCACCGGCGGATTCGGCGAACTGGATATCACCCGCAGCGAACTTGCGGGACAGGCTTTCGAGCGGGCCTGCGAGCATTTCGACACCTCATTCCAACCCGACCAGACATACGTGCTCGGCGACACGGTCAACGATATCAGGGCCGCCCGCGCAATCGGGGCCCACGCTATCGCTGTCGCCACCGGGACTGTGAGCTCCGAGGAACTCGCCGCGGCCGAACCCGAAGTGCTGGTCGATGATTTCGCCAGCGGCGCCGAACGGGTTATCGAATATATTTCCTGCTGATACCGCAGTTCACGCAGCTCAAAAGCCGCACAACAATCCGGACCGTCAGCTTAACGATCAAAGTTGATCCGGCAATATCGTTCACATCTGCCTTGCCATCTTGCAGCGATTATCGCGTTTAACATGGTTTCTCCCCTCAGGCGCGGGGACCACAGGCCAGCAAACGTCTTCCGTGTTAGTCCAAGGCGGATAAGCGCTAAAGATTTCATGGATTAAGCCGATATTACAATTGAGGTTGACTCTAAGTGCAACCGTGAGAACTGGGGGGGATAACTTCAGCCACCGGGAGATCCCCATGGCAATATCCGAGATTCCGAAGAGTGGCTACGCATATCGTGTGCAACCCCTGGACAAGGATCAGGCTTCCCAGCAGGATTCGTCCAGCGGGGATAAAAAGAAGAAGTCGGAGGGAAAAGGCAAAAAACAGGACGCTTCCGCCAAGCAGAAAAAACAGCTGGGCAGGATCAACCTGATCGCCTGAGAGCACCGATTGCCACCCTGGGTAGAGTCTTATCAACACGAAAGGCCGGTCCAGAACGGACCCGGCCTTTTGTCGTTTAAGAGATGGACTGCGGTACTAGAAGCGTGTTTTTTCAACACTCTACTAGACCAGGTATTGCAGGAAGTCACGCAGGACCTCCACCGGCTGCTGATCCGCGTTGATGTAATGGATAATTTTCGAATCGTAGTCCATCCGCCCGTCAAATTGCGGGTCGTAGCAGGAAAGGATATCGGCCGCGTTTTCAAAAAAGATGTCCAGCCGCTTGCCGACCGCCTCGGCGTCCTGGTCGTCCTTGCGCCCCTCGAGCATGGCGCGGCCGGTGATCCGCTCCACCGCCACCTGACGGCTTGCGGTCACGTGCAGCACGCCCACAACGTCGATAAAAGCCGATATCATCTCGGCCTGGTGCCGGTTGCGCGGCAGCCCGTCGAGCAGCAGGCAGTCTTTTTCCGGATCGAAACAGTTGTCCCGCACCCAACCCTCGAGGTTTTCTTTCGCCAGTTCCACCGTTGTCTTGTCGTCAACCAGCCCGCCGCCCTTCATGGTCTTGTCGATCCGCAGTTCCAGTTCCGAGGCCCTGCCCTCATTGACCCTTGCCAGCAACGCGCGGAACATATCGCCTGTCGAGAAATGGACGTAGCCCGGCAGCGTACCCGCGGCCTTGGCGTTCGTCCCCTTGCCGATTCCGTTGGGACCGAACACGAGAAAACTCCTGAACTTGACCATGACACCTTCCTCTGCATGTAAACTGATAATGGATTTCGCCAGATCATGATTCCCCGGCGCGTCAAGCTCCTTTACCTTACTTGGCCGGGAGCAAGAAGATATCTCTCCGGCAGGCTAATTTCAAGGTTGAGTTACAACTCAAGCGATCTGTTCTTTTGTTGACAAACCGGAAGTAATAAGGTAAATATGATATAATGCATTATATCTCAAACATCCGTTGACCAGACCGCAGCTCAAGGAGGATGCATTGTCGGAAAGCAAAACACAAATTACTACGTATATTCTGGTCAGCCAGAAGGAAAAACTCAAGGACCTTTCAGGCAAGACCAGAGTACCGATCAGTGAGTACCTTCGCGAGGGAATCGACCTCGTGCTCGACAAGTACCGGGAAGAATTGCACACCCAGAAATACCTTCCCCTGGACTGAACGGGCGGAAATCAGGACAAGGAGATCGCGGATGCAGGACTTCAACGATATGCTCACGCACCTGGAGCAGAAACTCTCGACTGTGAGGGTGGTCTACGACCTCCTTTACGCCAAGCTGGGTGATGAGGCCGAGACCGCGAACAAGGACACGATAGTTCATTTCAGGGCCAGCGAAGTCGAAAACCTGCTGATCACCCTGGAAACGTTCGTGGAGGAGCAGGACGCACTGATCCAGGAGTTTATCGAGAACCACCGCAAGAAATCGCACCTGAAGCAGATTTCCAAGTAACGCGCAGCGCAAGCCAAGCCTAAAATTGCCGGGCAGGATGATGAGAATCCATAAAGGCTTACCGCCAGACTACATGCCCGTCAGCGAGGAGTTGAAGCCGTTGATCGAGAGGCTTCACGAGCTAAGCCCTCAGGATGTCGGCGAGGTGTCGGCCTTTGTCGACTACCTGCAGAGCGGCACGGACCAGTTGACCGAACCGGAAGCCAAAGAGGGCGGCGATCTCAAGCTGTACGACTTCATGCAGGGCGGAATCAGCCGGAAAAAAGCAGAAGAAGAGCCATCCGAAGAACAGGCCTGATCGTTTTCACCCCACCTGTTACATCCTCCAGATATATCCTGATCGCAACGATATCCGAGAATTTTACCTTGCGCTTGCCGCGGCGTGCTGGCTATTTTGCCTGCATTGCCATCAACAGGGGCCGGCGCGGAGGCACGATTACAATCAGGGTCCGGCCTCAGCTGAACCGATCCGATATAATCCAGAACCGGAGGAACGCAGCCGATGAGTGACCTTGAATTCAAACCCTTTGTCCCCGCCGAATCAAATCTCAGGGAATTCACCTTCAGAGCAGTCTTGCTGGGTCTTTTGATGGCTATCGTGCTGGGCGCGGCCAACGCCTACCTGGGATTGAAAGCGGGGATGACTGTCTCGGCCACGTTCCCGGCCGCGGTGGTCGCGATGGCTGTGCTGAGGGTGTTCCGCGGCTCGATTCTGGAGGAAAATCTCAGCCGGACCACCGCCAGCGTAGGTGAGGCGCTGGCGGCGGGTGCAATATTCACTCTGCCCGCGTTCGTGATCAGCGGAGTCTGGGAAAACCTGAACTATTGGGACTGTACGCTGATCATGGCGGTCGGCGGCGTGCTCGGCGTGCTGTTCGTCATCCTGCTGCGACGGCCGCTGGTGGAGGAAGCCGGCCTGCCGTTTCCCGAAAGCAAGGCTTGCGCCGAACTGGTCAAGGCGGGCCAGCACGGTGCCGGCGGCGCCAAATACGTGTTCGGCGCCATGGGCCTGGCGGCGTTTTTCGAGTTCTTCAAGAACCCCAACGGCGTCCGGGTGATCACCGAGCATGTCACCGGGTTCTTCCCTTTTAAATCGAGCCGGATGGACCTGTTCGACGGCGGTGCGGCATCCGCCAGCACGACTTACGGCGGCGGGATGCTGGTCCAGAGTCCGGGCGCGAGTCCAGCCCTGGTGGGCGTGGGTTACATAATCGGCCTCAAGCTTTCCAGTTGGGCGTTCGCCGGCGGAGTGCTGGGCTGGCTGGTCTTTATCCCCCTGGCGATGTTTTTCAACACCAACCTCGAATCCTACCACACGGCCGGACAGAGCTGGCAGAGTATCGCCACCAGCGTCTGGCTGACCCAGGTCCGGCCGTTCGCGGTGGGCGCGATGCTGGTGGCGGCGTTCTACACCCTGGCCAAGATGCGCAAGCCGCTGGTCGACGGGATCGGCAAGGCGTTCAGGGACTTCCGCCTGAGCCAGAGCGGGGAATACCGGCCCAACCGCCTGGAGCAGGACCTCAATTTCAAATGGGTATCGATCAGCGTCGTGCTGCTGGTGATCCCGATCACCCTGCTCTACTGGTATTTCTCCGGCTCGCTGTTCAGCGCGATAGTCGCCGCGGTGGTGATGACTGTCGCGGGCTTCCTGTTCAGCGCGGTGGCCGGGTATCTGGTGGGCCTGATCGGCGGCTCCAACAACCCGATCAGCGGCCTGACCCTTTCCACCCTGCTGGTGGCCGCCCTGCTGATGGTCTGGCTGGGCACGACCGGCGTCCATGGTATCGCCGCCGTGCTGGGCGTGGCCGGCGTGGTCTGCTGTACCGCCGGTGTGGCCGGCGACATGCTGCAGGACCTGAAAGTGGGACACATCCTGGGCGGCACTCCCTGGCGGATGGAGCTGGCGGAAATCCTCGGCGTGCTCGTCGCCGCGCTGGTGCTGACAGGCCCGCTGTGGCTGCTGCACAACTACACCCCCGGCGGGATCGGCGGCGCCAACCTCCCCGCTCCCCAGGCCGGGCTGATGGCGTTGATGGCCAAGGGGATTGTCGGCGGTGAGATGGCCTGGCCCCTGGTGATCATGGGCGGCTTTTTCGCCCTGGGACTGATCCTGCTCGGCGGCGGCTCGCCGATGCTGGTGGCGGTGGGGATGTACCTGCCGCTCTACACAACCTTCGCCATGTTCGTGGGCGGGCTGATCAAGCAGACTGTCGAGTGGCGCAACAGGCGCAGGAGCGAGGCCGGTAAAACCGCCGCGGAAAACAACGGCCTGCTGCTGGCCAGCGGGTTTGTCGCCGGAGAAAGCCTGACCGCCGTGCTGCTGGCCGTGTTCGTGTTCCTCAAGGTCAATTTCACCAAGAGCCCGGTGTTCAGCTGGACTACCGATGCGATCAGCCGGCCCAACGCGGGCTGGTACGATTCGCTGGTGAGCAATTTCGCCTGGGCCATGCCCTGGCTGGGCCTGATTATCTTCGCGTCGATTGCCTGGCTGCTGATCACCATCCCCCAGCGTAAGGCCGCCGAAGCAGACAGCGCGACAGCAAATTAGAAGCTGTTTCATAACTGGATTTAATTTCAAACTTTCGCCCATTGGCAGGTAATCCCAAAAACACAACCCCCTGTTTCCCCCTTTGCTAAGGGGGACTAAAACCGGATAAGCCCAGCCGCCGTGCGAAAAAGCCTGAGACCGGACAGGATTCCCCTCTCGAGAGGGGTGCCTGCGCAAGCAGGCGGGGTGTGTATTCCCCCTTACCAAAGGGGGTGCCTGCCGCAGGCAGGCGGGGTTTGTCCCGTTTTAAGGCTATGAAATAGCTTCTAGGCAAATCGATTATAGTGCCATCGGGTGGATAGATGGATCCGCCCGCCTGATGTTGGCTGGTTCTTTTGACTTGATGAGGTTAACCGGAGAGCCAATCATGAGCAGCCTGCAAGAGGCCGCGCAAAATACGATCACTTCCTGCATGGCCGTTACAGCCGGAGAAAGCGTGCTGGTGGTCTGCGACAAGCCGGAGCGGAAAATCGGCTACGCGCTGTGGACCGCCGCCCGGCAGGCCGGGGCCGAGGCCATGCTGATGGAAATCCTGCCGCGCACCAACCACGGCGAGGAGCCGCCCCCGCCGGTGGCCGCCGTGATGAAGCTGGTGGACGTGCTGCTCTGCCCCACCAGCCGCTCGCTGACCCATACCGACGCCCGCCGGGCCGCCAGCGATGCCGGGGTGCGCGCAGCGACCCTGCCGGGAATCACCGAGGATTGTATGATCCGGACCCTGGTGGCCGACTACGGCGAGATAGCAGTCCGCAGCGAGAAAACAGCCAAACTGCTCTCCGCCGCTCGGCAGGTGCGGGTCAGTTCGCCCGCCGGCACGGAGATCGAGTTTTCGATAGAGGGACGGGCCGCCCACGCTGATACCGGCCTGGTGCACCACCCCGGCGAGATGAGCAACCTCCCGGCCGGCGAGGCCTACCTGGCTCCGGTTGAGGGCACCGCCCGGGGACGGATCGTGTTCGAGGCGGCGATGGCCGGGTTGGGAAAGCTGGACGGGTGCAAAATCGAGGTGGAAATCGAAGACGGTCTCGCCGTGTCGTTCTCCGGCGGTGAACCGGCGCGCAGGCTGGAGGAACTCCTGGCGCCCCACGGCAAACCGGGCCTGAACCTTGCCGAACTGGGTATCGGCACCAACGACAGAGCGCAGGTTACCGGGATGATCCTCGAGGACGAGAAAATCCTCGGCACTGTCCATTTCGCGCTGGGCGACAACCAGTCGATGGGCGGCGGCGTGGCGGTCCCGATCCACCTCGACGGCCTGGTGCTGGAACCATCGCTCTGGGTTGACGGTAAACAGATAATGAAAGACGGCAGCCTGCAAGTCTGAACCAATCTTGCTCAGTTGATAAGAAGCGGGTCGAGATGAATGCACAGGGCAGCGGCAACCCGGTACTCAGGCGAGACCTGGACCTGACTCCCGTACGCGGCGAGGACGGCGACACGATGATCGTCCTGCGCGACCCCTACGGTCTCGATCAGCGCGGACCATTGACGTTCAGCGAGGGAGCGCTGCCGCTGCTTTCGCTGCTGGACGGGAACAACAGCGCCGAGGACATCCGGGGCCGCCTGCTGGAACAGACCGGCGGCCGGAACGACCCGTCGCTGATACCAATCGAGGCGATCCAGTCGTTTATCGCCAGCCTCGATGAAGCTTTCCTGCTGGACAATAACCGCTATCTCGACGCCAGGCGGAAACTGGTTGATACATTCACCGGACTGCCGGAACGCCCGCCAGCGCTGGCAGGGGCCAGTTACCCGGAAGACCCCGAGGCCTGCCGCAAGTTTATCGGGCAGATCCTGGAAGCCGGAACAGACAGTGCGGCAGACGATGATCTCTCGGACAGGGAAATTGTCGCGCTGGTAGCCCCCCATATCGAGTTGCAGGTGGGCGAGAAGGTTTACGCCCCGGCCTACAACACGCTCAAGGGGCGTTCCTACGACCGGGTGATCGTGCTGGGCGTGGGCCACAGCATGGATAAGGGCATGTTCAGCGTAACCGGCAAGGACTTCAAAACTCCGCTGGGAACAGTCCCGGCCGATCAGTTCGCTGTCAATCGTCTCCGGAAAGCCGCCGGCGTGCTGGCTACTCCCGATGATTTCGCTCACCGCGGCGAGCACTCGATCGAGTTCCAGGTGGTGCTGCTGCAAAGCGTGCTGGAGGGATCGTTCACGCTGGTACCGGTCCTGTGCGGATCGCTGTTCGAGCAGTTGGTGCTTCGCGAGATGAACCGGCCGCGCGAATTTGATGAACTTGTGCCGGCGCTGGACTGCCTGGCCGGTTTGCTGGTCGATGAGAACAGCCGCACGCTGCTGGTGGCGGGAGTTGATTTATG
>VRUH01000047.1:26929-32280 GCA_019456185.1 Candidatus Glassbacteria bacterium
TCGGACCCAAGTTCGGCGACCGCAACCCGGCGATCCAGATCGCCCGCGGCTCCAAGGCCCACGACCGCGCCCTGCTGACCCATCTGACCGCCCTGGACGTTGAACGGTTCGTGGCCGAAAGCCGCCACGTGCGCGACCGCTACCATGTCTGCGGATTCAGCGTCCTGTCGATGCTGCTGGAGATCCTGCCGGAAGGGATAAATGCTAAAGAATTAGGTTACCACCTCTGGCACGAAACCCCGACCCAGAGCGCGGTCAGTTTCGCGGCGGCGGCGTTTTACCGGGATGGCGATTCCGGGTGATAAACCATCTGATCGCCGCCCCCGGCGGCTCTCAGGGTTTGAGTTCCACCACCACCCCGCCGTCGGCTTCAACGGCCACCACTCCGTTCAGGGCGCGCACTCCCTCTATTGTCCGTTCTCCCACGCTCAGCTGATAAGTCACGCCTTCCGGTACGCCAAGCAGATACACCTTGCTTGCCGGCTCGGTTTCCGGCGGCAGCAGCAGACGGGGGCTGAGTTCGGTATCGTCGAGAAAGGCCAGGACCAGGCCGCCGTTACGCAGCCCGCGCAGCCCGCGTCCGTCGATTATCGCCCAGCCGGCCAGCAGGTCCTGTGAGGTCCTGTCGTTGTCTCCCGCCACCAGCACGTGCAGAAACTCGCCATAAGTATTCTGCTCGGTCTGTGAAATTCTCAGCACCCAGCCGCCCGGTTCAACCTCGGGATAATTCCACAGGTCGAGCCCGGGGTGCATGTCCACGCCGAGAAACCGGAACGGCTGCGCATGGCTGCCCCAGATTTCCCGGTCCGGGTCGGGCGGCAGGAACGTGCGGCCCGCCAGCCTTGAATTTCCATTTTCGACCAGGAACGTACCGAGTTCTCCGAGGTAGGGCTGGTGGGCCGTGTTCAGAGTCCAGGTTTTGGTGAACGACGGGTCCTTGGTGGTCACCCGGTCGTATACGATCACGGTCGACGGGCGGACGTAGACCAGGCTGCGGACAACCTTCTCCACCTTGGGCCTGTTGCGGAAATCACGGCCGTAGGCGGAGAATATATCGCTGTTGTAGGCCAGAGTGATATCCGCCGCGATGAAATCGATACTGTCTCCGGCGTACCAGTGCAGGACCGTCGAGCGCTCGAAATGCGCGCCGCCCAGCCGGTTGCTCCGCCACACCCCCACGTCGAAATTGTTCTGCGTGCTGCGTCCACCCAGGCTCACTATTTCCCGCTGGCCGCCGTCGTTGATCACGGTCACGCCCTCGCCGTGGGGCACCTGGAACCGCTCCTCTGGATCGTAAATCAGCAGACTGTTGTGGGCCAGGGTCCGGTGGGCGAAGTTGACGAAATGGCTGCCGTTCATCGGTGCATACGCTCCCGCGTCGAGCGCCAGCCACTGCCTGCGGAAAATCGAGAAGTGGCCCGCGTCCAGGTGGTTGTGGCTGCCGAACCAGTCGCCCGCGTGGAAACTGACCACCGTGGCGTCCTTATCCCAGCCCGAGCGCATGAAAAACAGGTCGTAGGTCCCGGGGTTCAACCTCACCGAGCGCCCGGTCGTCTCCGCCGGCGGTACGGGCGTGACGGCCGGATCGTACCACAGCAGGTAATACCAGACATGCAGCGGCAGCAGTTCCTGGCCGGGTCTGGCGGCGTTCTGCACGATCCAGGCGGCCAGGCCGCTGCGGTACTCGCGGGCGACAATCATGAACAACCGGCTGTTGTCCCAGCCTCCGCCGAGGATAAATTCCGGGATATCGCCGTAGCGCGCCAGGGTCCCGTCGGGATAGACCTGGGCTGCGTAGAAGCGGGTAAACTTGTTCAGCCAGTCGCCTCCCTGCTGCCGCAGCCTGGCGAACGGCCACTCACGCGGCGAGGTGGCGCTCTGCAGCGCGGCCAGCCACATCCCGAGGTTGTTGTAACTTGCCCGGCTGCTGTAGGATAGGCCCTCGTGCCAGCCGCCATCGAACAACTTCACCGCGCCCGAGAGCTTGTTCTCCCAGTAGCGTCCGGCGAATTCCAGCCACGCGACGGCCTCCTCGCTTTCCCCGTACAGGGCCAGGGCCGCCAGATAGACCGAACGCAGGTGGTACCAGGTGTGGTTATTGAACACGTCGTCGTCGGTTTTGAGCTGGTGGATAACTTCCCTGGTCCAGCGCTCCATCCGCTCACGAACCGACTGCCTGTCCTCCGCGCTGAAAGCCGGGTAGCCGTAGAGCCAGTCGTAGGCGATACTGACCACGCTCAGGTTCCACGCCTGGCCGTCGTTATCCTCCAGGGCCAGCATCATGGCCAGCGCGGTGTCTGCAGCGGCGGTCTCGGTAGGATCGATCAGCCAGCGGATAGCGAAAGAGGGCAGGACGTTGGCGGGTTTCCGTCCGCGGGGAACGTCGGAGAAACTGTTGCGCCACATGCGCAGCTTCTCGTATTCCGTGCGCCACGGCTGCTGCCAGACTCGCAGGCGGAGGCTGTCGACACAGTTATAATAAGCCGGGTCCGTGTTGACGAAAATACGGGGGTGGTCCGAGCGGATACCGGCTAAAGAAGGGGTAGCCAGAACGCAAAAGACCAATAGGATTAAAAGGAAATACGATATCTGTTTAGTCATCCCAGCCAAACATTTCAATGTCAGCAGCAAGTGCCTTAAAATAATCAGAATCTAATACTTTTTGGGGATTCTTTTTAATTGCTACATCAATTGCCATTTTTTGACGATCAGACAGAGTATCTTTTGCTGTTAGTAATTTCTTTGCCATTTTTACAATATGACCATACAACACTCTTAGGAATTACATAGTTTTTCCTACCCACAAAAGATTTACCAGAGCTTATTCGTGTACCTTTAAATTGGTTGAGGTTCTTAGAATAAATAATACCAATGATTAAGATATTGATCATCTTAGTGTAGGTGGCCAACAACACATCGTAACCCATCATTCCAATATCTAAAGAGCTTGAAAGATACCTATTCATGTTGCTTGGCATTCCGCTGATAGTACTATTTTTTATAATATCCAGAAAAATAAAATGCTGCTGGAATTGCCCTATCGAGGTCGTTTCATCTAATAAATATTTTCGCCAAGCTTTTTCAGCACCTTCATAATATTCTCTCAGATCATCCGGAATATTTTTATCAATTACTGGCAAGTGAAACACTAAATTTCGCCATGATATAGAAACAGCGAATTTAAGCATCCAATGCTCATGGCTAAAAATACTCTTATCTTCATTAATTGCCTGTTCAAACACTTTTTGTTTGAACAAGTTCTCCCAAACCGAAAATTGATTCTCACAATCCTCGCAAAGTAATTTGACTTTTGTCCCATCTTGGATACGTCTATTAATGTTGTCTGAATGTCTTAAATAACCAGTACTTGCTCTATCCTTGTAATACTTAACAACATATTTTGGAATAATATGGCTTTTTCTCAATTGGGCTTTTGACTTGCAAAGAGCACAAATACCCATCTCTTGTACCTGCTAAATATAAAGTTACCGCATCTAGTGTTGTTCATTGTCATCGACCGGCAGCAGTCGGTAGAGATCGGTGCGGCGCGTATCGACACCCACCCGGTTCTGCTTCGAGAGGTCGACCATGCCGGTGATCAGTTCCTCGCTGTCCTGGTTGCTTTCGGCCACCAGCAGGCCGTCGGGGTCGATTATGTAGCTCTTGCCCATCTGTATCGGACCGGCGGCGTTGCAGCTCACCACCCAGATTCCGTTCTCGGCGGCGCGGCTGCGCAGGTGGCCCTCCCAGACCGGAATTTTCCAGGAGTGGTTGCCGCAGGCCTGGGCCGCGTGGAAAATCACCCTGGCTCCCATGAGCGCCTGCACGCGCCACGGCTCCGGGAACCGGATATCGAAACAGATCTGCATACCGTATTGCATTGCGCCTGCGGAGTAGGCCTTGAGCTCCATGCCGGGCTGGTAATATTGCTTGTCGCCTCCGGTGAGCTGGACCTTGGCGTAGGTGGAGCGCACCTCGCCGGTGTCATCGATCATGATAATGTCGTTGTAAAGGCCTCCGTCGCGCCAGTTTGAAGTGCCCGCGATTACCCAGATCGAGTGTTCCCGGGCGGCGTTCCTGACCTTGCCCAGCGCAGCTTCCAGCACCTTGCGCGACGGCATCTCGCTGTCCCTGAAATGTTCGGGTCCGTAGCCGGAGAGCGAGGCCTCAGGGAACACAACCAGGTCAGCTCCGGCCTCGTCGGCCTGACGGATGAAGTCGAGATACTTCTGCGTGTTGACCTCCACATCGCCGGTTACGAATATCTGGGCGCAGGCGGCGCGGAAGGGTTTATCGCCGATTTCAGCGGCGGCCAGGTACCCGGAAAAGGCCGCCAGGGCTGTCAGGACAGCTGTTATCGTTCGGATCATCCATTCCTCCATCGGTTTACCGGTTAAACTCACCGCAGGTTAATCATTATAAGTCACCTCCGGCCCGGCGGCAAGAAAGGATATCCGACCGCCCGGGCAGTTTTTCCTTGAAAAGGAGCGGCCCAAACGAGTATTTTCAACACGGAGACGGTAAAATTCCAATCCGAGGGCCCATGCTGAAGGAGTTGAAAGAAAGGGTGCTGGAAGCCAATCTGGAGCTGTGGCGCAGGGGGCTGATTATCCACACCTGGGGCAATGTAAGCGGAATCGACCGGGAACGCGGCCTGGTGCTTATCAAGCCCAGCGGGGTGCCGTACGAGAAACTGACGGTCGAAAAACTGGCGATTGTCGATCTGGAAGGCAATCCGGTAACCAGCGAATACAAAGCGAGTTCCGATACTCCGACCCACCTCGAACTCTACCGCTCGTTCCCCGCAACTGGAGCGGTGGCGCACAGCCACTCCCGTTACGCAACCGCCTGGGCGCAGGCCAAACGGGCTATCCCCGCCCTGGGCACTACCCATGCCGATTATTTCCATGGCGAAATCCCGCTGACCAGGGCGTTGACCGCCCGGGAAATCGAAAGCGCCTATGAGCTCGAAACCGGCCGGGTAATCGTCGAACGGTTCGCCGAACTCGACCCCGGCCGGACACCTGGAGTGCTGGTCTATTCGCACGGACCGTTCACCTGGGGGGCGGACCCGGAATCGGCGGTGGAGAACATGGCCGTGCTGGAGGAAGTGGCTCAGATGGCCTGGGCCACGATGGCGCTTGCGCCGGATACGGAACCGATGGCCCCTGAACTGCTGGACAAGCACTACCTTCGCAAACACGGCGGCAAAAGCTATTACGGTCAGGACTAGTGTGGTGTCCCGGAAGTATATGTATTAATTCGACGGGCTGGTAATGGTTCAATCAATTCAAGCTGAAATCCCCCCTGGCCCCCCTTTGGCAAAGAGGGGAAGCGGCCTCCCCCTTTCG